>JALWJV010000020.1 GCA_026996955.1 Deltaproteobacteria bacterium | reverse complement strand
ACGCTACAAGGCGGTACTGTTCGCCGCTGAGCAGTCATTTTTCATTAATATTTATTCTTAATATTCCGACAAGAAAAACAAGATATCTGTCGGATGACAGAAAATGCAATGAACTTCATGGCTGTTCTGTATGGCGTGCAAGGGATATAACGGACTAATTTTACAGCATTAATTATATCAAGACAGAGCATGCAGTATCAAGCAGTATCAATAAACTTACTATCATAAAAGAACGTCTGGATTTCGTTCAGACTTTTTATGAAAGGAGTTGGGGTTTTGATTTACAGATGTAACAGGAAAATTCACAGGGGATAATTGCCCACAATTTGGAAAAATAAAATTCAGGGAGGATATTTATGCTGCAGAATTTTCTATTTTTAATGAAAAGGATCAAGGGCAGACAGATATTGGCAGGCGCTGTCTGTGCCATCTGCATACTTCTTACCCAGACGTCATTAGCAGAAAACCGCTATGTGGGGTCAGAGGCATGCAGAGACTGTCATGAAGAGGCTTATGAAAATTTTACAAAATTTGCCAAAAAGGCCCATTCGTTTGAGGCAATAAAAAAGATGCGTGATCACCTGACTGCTGAAGAAGTCAAAACGTGTTATGGCTGCCACACCACAGGTTATGGAGAGCCAGGCGGCTTCAGAGATGAAAATAGTACCCCTGACATGGCAAACGCCGGTTGTGAGGTCTGCCATGGCCCTGGTGGAAATCATATAGAATCTGAGGATGCTGATGACATCATTGGTATAGGAAGACTCAGCAAGGACAGGTGTGAAAAATGCCATTCACGGGAGCGGGTAGAGGCATTTAACTTTAAACCTCTGCTTCACGGCGGCGCTCATTAAGATCGGGGAGAGTTACAGCATGGAATTGTCGAGAAAAATAACGCTTTTCAGAGGCATGAAAATCAGGATTCTTGGCCCGGTGATATTCTTTTTCCTGGCAGGAACCATAGTTATGTTGGCACTTCACTACTATGCTATGGATCATATCAGCAAGGAAAACAGTAACAACCAGGCGAACATGGCGCTGGACGCTGTTTATGAAGCCATAGTCTATCCTATGACGGTTGGCGATGATGAGGGAGTGGAGCGGATTGTTAAGGGCATGAGTAAACACATCTCTGTCTTTATTGTTGATGATGAGGGCATAATTTCATATGCACCTGAAAAATCCTACAGAGATACTGAGCTATGGGAGAAATTGCCTCCACAGATGGTAGAAAGGGGGCGTGAGGCCATAGCAGAGGGCAATACCAATTCTATAATTGAAATAGTAAAGGAGGGTGATACAGGGACCCTGTTTGGGATGCATGTGTTGAAAAATGAAAAGGCATGTTTCCACTGTCACGGTCAGTCAAAGGCTGTTCTTGGAGCCATTCTGGTAGAGAGAGATGTGTCTGATATTGTGGCGGTTGAGAAGCAGAGCATGATTAATATTGTAGGCATTGTGGCTGCCCTGATAGCACTTGCCATACCGGTTCTTGTATGGATTCTTAATAAAATTGCCATAAACCCAATAAGAGGCCTTTCTGCAAGGCTCAAGGAGCTTGCAACAGGTGAGGCAGATCTGAGAAAGCAGATTGAAGTGGCCTCCGTTGACTGTTCACAGGAAATGGACTGTGGCAAGCCAGACTGTCCTTGTTATGGTAAGGAATCGCATTGCTGGTATGAGGCAGGAAGCTATGCCACGGAAGTACACTGTCCTAAAATACTAACTGGTACATACAAAAGCTGCGATGAATGTCAACTCTATAAGCAGGCCATTGATACAGAAGTTGATGAGGTATCCACGTTCATAAATGCATTTATCGTAAGGATAAGAGATCTGGTAGCCAGGGTCAGCAATAATGCCGGGTACGTAGGCAGAGAGGCGGATCATGTACTGATCGAGGCTAAGAATATGTCAGAGGCCGCATCTCTTACAAAGACTCAGGCTAATGAGTTAGCAAGTTCAGCCGAAATGACCAGTGATATGGTAAATGGCGTAATACATGCCATGGAAGAGATGAATGCAACGGTGGCAGAGATCGCACAGAATACCAGCCAGTCCAGAATTGTTGCTGTGGAGGCCAGTGAAAAGGCCGAGGGTGCCTCAAATGTCATAGAAGAGCTGAGTAATGCATCAGACAAAATTGGGGAGATCAGTCAGTTAATTGGCTCCATTGCCGAGCAGACCAACCTCCTTGCCCTTAACGCAACTATTGAGGCAGCCAGGGCGGGAGAGGCAGGCAAGGGGTTTGCCGTTGTTGCAAACGAGATCAAGGAACTTGCCAAGCAGACAGGCGATTCAGTCACAGGCATCAATGAAAGCGTGACCGGTCTTAAGAGCGGGGTTGACAGTGCAATTGGTGCTATTACAGAAATAGTGGATGTAATAAGACAGATATCGGATATGTCTGACACAATTGCAGTGGCAGTGGAAGAACAGACAGCCACTACCAGTGAACTCAGCACCAACGCACAGAATACCGGGGAAACCGTAGCGCATATGGCAGCCATGATTCAGAAGATTACCGCGGCAAGTGAGCAGTCTGATGCAGGTGCAAAGCAGGTAAAACAGTCTGCAGAAGAGCTGAAAAAACTCTATGCAAGCCTTGATGAATTACTGCATGAATTCAACGTTTACTCCAGGTTAGATAACTTAGATAATTTAGATCGGCCGGTGAACACAGATGGATTCACCGGCCTTTTTTTGTCTTTTGCTTAACCGTTACATCAGGCAGTTTTCGTGGATTTTTATGAGGTTTTAAGTTACAGTAAAGTAATTTGTAACTGTTCAGCGTACTTATGTTAATAAAGGTTGGTAAATGGTCTTGTTTTTCCGTTCCGGAGAACAGTTTCTTGTTTTTCTAAGGCTTGCTCCGCCAAAATCGCGAAACTCGCTGGTCCCTCGCTCAGACAGACGCGATTTTATGGCTGCGCTTCGCCAAGAAAAACTACGAAATTCTTCAAAGTCACTCCAAAACAAGCCCATTTACCACGCTGAATAGATACGTTATTTTTGTTGTTTGAAGACAACCACTGACAGGAGAGGAAGATGAAATTTTCTGAGGAGTGGGCGGTTTTGGACCTTTATGAAAAATTTGAAAAGGTTATCTGCGTTATACTTTCAGTAATGGTGGCAATGATCATTGCTTACGCCACATACAAGCTGGGGTATCACATTTTTGAACTGTTTGTGAAAAAGGGTTTTGACCCTGTGGAGCACAAGTCTTTCAAGGCGGTTTTCGGCATGATAATGGTGGTGCTGATAGCCCTTGAGTTCAAACACTCCATTGTAAAGGTAATTGCAGACAACGAGAGTATAGTTCAGGTAAAAACTGTACTCCTTATTGCAATACTTGCCGTAAGCCGAAAGATGATAATCCTTGACCTTAAAGCCACGCCGGCCATCACAATTTTTGCCCTTTCTGCAGTGCTTCTGGCACTTGGTGTTGTGTACTGGCTTATGCGTGAACGTGATGACAGGCTTGCAGATGCCTGCAAGGAGCTTGAGGGGCGGGGTGAGAGTTGATGAACTGATGAATCCCGATAGTTGAGGCGCTGTTTTGGGTATTGCTTGTAACTTCCCAAAATAAGGTATGTTTTTTAACTCCTCTTTTGCGCCAGCAGAATCCAGTTTCTTGGGGGAGGGGTCATGTCTGAGTCAAAGTGTCCGGCTTTCAGCAGAATAATTTCAAACAGGGGTTCAACAGCCGTTACAATTTCGGTGGCAGTTCTCCGGGGCGGGCCATTTCCCTCTCTTTTTTCGTCAGCGTTTCCGATAAGGCTAAGCCAGTAGCCTTCTGCCTTCAGGTGTGCTGCAACAGCTTTAACAAATTTTTCCCTCCGCTCACCTGAGTCAAAGGCGTGAAAACATCCCCTGTCAAATACAAAATCAAAGGGTTCTTCATCCAACGGGTTTTCAATGATATTTTTTAGCAGGAACTCACATTTTATTCCTGCCTTTGACGCCTTGCTGCATGCCTTTTGTCTTGCAAGATCCACGATTTCAGTGCCTGTTACCTGAAAACCGCTTTGTGCAAGGAAAATGGCATTGTCTCCGGTTCCACACCCTATATCAAGCGCCTTTTTGCCTGTTATTTTGTACTCTTCAATGATCTTTTTCAGGTTGGAGTCCGGCCGTCCTGTGTCCCAGGGCGTGTTGCCTGTGGCGTATCGTTCTTCAAAACGTGTTTTTATATCTTTTTTCATATTTTGTTCGTGTCCTGTATTTTAACTTTGCGTTCCTGGCGTCCTTTGCGGTTCAGCTTTTGTCTGTTTTCGGAGAAAATAGCTCTGTCCCTGCTTTTTTTCAAACCGTAGCTTATGCCGCGTAACTGTGTATGAACCCAAACATAGGTTGCCTGTCAATGTGTGAATGGAGTATACTCCTAAATTTATGGCACGTATTCGAAAAGTAAGCAAAAAATCTGCATCAGCATCAAAGAAACGTCAGCGGGTCTGGGGGGCAGGTGCCCTCCTGTTTATCATCTGGTCATGCACCATGATGATAACAATAGTTGTGGGTGCCCTTGCAGCCGGCTACATGATGCTTGGACTTCCTGAGATATCAAGCCTTCATTCATATAGGCCTGCAATGGTTACAGAGGTTCTGGATTCAAGTTACAAGCCCATTGCCTACTGGTACAAGGAAAAACGCTGGCCCCTTCCCATGTCCCAGATCCCTGAACAGGTGGCAAATGCATTCCTGGCTGCTGAAGATGCCAGGTTTTATGAACATGGCGGCATTGATTTCATGGGGGTACTTCGTGCTGTCATAAAAAATGTGGAGGCTGGCGGAATTGTACAGGGTGCCAGCACCATTACCCAGCAGGTTACCCGTGCACTTCTCCTTACCCCTGAACGAAGCTGGATTAGAAAGCTTAAAGAAGCGCTGCTTGCATGGCAGATTGATGCTTCCCTCACCAAGGATGAAATTCTCTGCATATATCTCAACCAGATTTATCTTGGCCAGGGGGCATACGGTGTTGAAGCCGCTGCACGCACCTACTTTGCAAAGCACGTCTATCAGCTCAATCTTGCAGAGTGCGCAATGCTTGCCGGGCTTCCCCAGGCGCCCAGCCGTTATAATCCTGCAAAACATTTTGACCGTGCGAAGAAGAGACAGCTTTACGTGCTCAGGCGCATGGTGGAGGAGGGGTTTGTTACCCCTGAGGAGGCAGAGCAGGCCCGTAATACCCGGCTGGTTATCCAGTCTGAAAAGCTGGATGTACCCATCGGGGCTGAATATTTTATTGCCCATGTAAGGAAGGAACTTGCCGCCCGTTACGGAGAGGAGAGGCTGTTAACAGATGGGCTTACGGTTGTTACCACCCTTGACAGGAGATGGCAGGAGCATGCAGCAGAGACCATTCGGGAGGGTATTGATAACCTTCTCATGCGGCACAAGAAGGATAAGGCACTGAAGGAGAATGTTCAGTCTGCCCTTGTCTCAATGGAGGCTGAGACCGGCGCTGTTCGTGCCCTTTGGGGAGGAGATGATTTCAGGAAGAGCCAGTTTGATCTGGCCATTCAGGGCAGGATGCAGCCAGGTTCATGTTTCAAACCCATTGTATATGCCACCTGCCTCAAGGAGCATGTAATCGCCCCGAACTCACTGATGATTGATGAGCCCCTCTCTCTTCCCGGAGCTGATCCTTCAAAACCCTGGCAGCCGGAAAACTTTGACAAGAAATACATGGGGCCCATTACCATTCGAACAGCCCTTACCTATTCCAGGAATGTGATTTCTGTAAAGCTGGTCCGCCTTGTAGGGCCAAAGGCCGTGGTTGAACAGGCTAGGCGCATGGGCATCACGGTGCCCATTGCAAACAATCTCTCCATAGCACTGGGGTCGTCGGCTGTCCCGCCTATCCAGCTTGTACAGGCATACAGCACATTTCCAAACCTTGGCAAGACCGTGCAGCCGCAGTTTGTGGATGCAGTGCTTGACCGTGACGAGAGGCTGCTTGAAGAACTTGAGCCCCAATACAATGAATCGCTTGACCCGGTTACTGCATTTCAGATGGTCCTTCTGCTTGAAAGCGTGGTGCAGGAGGGCACGGGGCGGTATGCAAAGAGGCTTAAGTGGCCTGTAGGAGGCAAAACAGGCACTACGGACAATTACAAGGATGCCTGGTTCATGGGGTTCAGCCCTGAGGTTGTTACAGGTGTATGGGTGGGCAGAAAGGACAAGAAGCCCCTGGGACGTCTGGAGACAGGGGGCAAGGTTGCATGCCCCATCTGGACTGCCTTTATGAAAATTACCATTGAAAATGCGCAGAAAAAGGATTTTTCCGTACCTGAGGGGGTTGCCCTGGTGCCTGTGGACAAGAGGACCGGTGAGATAGTGACGTTAAATCCTGATGAAGACAAGTATGTGGTGTGGGAGGCGTTTCCTGTGGATGATCTTCCAACCCTGGAGCCAAGTACAGGCATCTTTAATGTCCCATCCATATTGGAAAAGTTAGGCGACCTGTTCAGGTAAAAACAACTGAAGTTTTCAAATAAAGGAGTATCTATTCAGCGTGATAATTGGTCTTGTTTTGGAGTGACTTTGAAGAATTTCGTAGTTTTTCTTGGTGAAGCGCAGCCAGAAAATCGCGTCTGTCTGAGCGAAGTATGAGCGAGTTTCGCGATTTTGGCGAAGCGAGCCTTAGAAAAACAAGAAATTGTTCTTCGGAACGGAAAAACAAGACCAATTATCAACCTTAAATACGCTGAACAGTTACATAAAGGAACAAATATGAACTCAAATACAGATGCCATAGAACTTACGCGCAGGCTTGAAAGCCTTGTGCCACGCAAGCTCGGTGCACTTTTTAAGGAGTATGGCATGGACATGACCGATGTCCTTGCCGGCCTTAAGTGGAAGCCTCTGGTGCTTGTCATTGGGAATTACTCCTCTGGCAAATCCACTTTTATCAACGAGGTGCTTGGCCGGGAGGTGCAGCGGACAGGCCAGGCCCCTACGGACGATAGTTTTACTGTGCTTGCCGGGGCATCGCCTGAAGAATCAGGCAGAGAGATACCTGGAAGCACTGTTATCCGTGATGAGAATCTGCCGTTTCAGCCTTTACGCCACTTTGGGGAGAGCCTGATGTCTCATTTTACAATGAAGCAGGTTTATTCCCCTGTGCTGGAAGACATAGCAATAATAGATACCCCTGGCATGCTTGATTCCGTAACTGAAAAGGATCGCGGATACGACTATCTGGGGGTAATTGGAGAGCTTGCCAAGCTTTCTGACCTTGTGGTGCTGATGTTTGATCCACACAAGGCAGGCACCATCAAGGAAACCTATCAGGTCATAAGGAGCACCCTTACCGGTTCTGCAGGGGAGGACCGTGTGCGGTATGTGCTTAACAGGATAGATGAATGTGATAATATTACGGACCTTTTAAGGGCTTATGGCACCCTTTGCTGGAATCTCTCCCAGATGACAGGACGCAAGGATCTGCCGCGAATCTACCTTACATATGCACCATGCGATGAGTCCAGGCTGCCTCCTGGCTTTGAGGCATGGAAGGGTGAAAGGGATGACCTCAAGAAGTCTCTTCGTTCCGCTCCTCTTCTCAGGCTTGATCATATTCTGCAGCAGGTTGATACCTCGGTGAGGGAACTCAGGATACTGGTAGAGGCTTTGGAAAAGTTCAGGCAGGGGTTCCTTGCACAGCTCAAATCCTCAATCAAGACCTGGGGCCTGGTTGTCCTAATTGCCTTTCTGTTTGGGGATACATTTACACACATTGTGGCAGGCTATCCGGATGTATCCTTCCTGGGTGCCCTGTTATCCGGGCATGTGGAGCCGGGAAACCTGGTGTGGCCCCTTATCTGGGCACTGGTTGCTGCCTGTGCTGGCATTTTCTGGGTTCAGAAGGTAAAATTTCCTGCATATACTAAAAAGGTGCTGGGGAGCGTTGATTCCCTGGTGAAACTTGATACTACCTACAGCATGGATCTGTGGCAGAGGGTAAAGGGACGGGTGCGTGAGCTGATAAAGACCAATCCCTTTCA
>JALWJV010000019.1 GCA_026996955.1 Deltaproteobacteria bacterium | reverse complement strand
AAACTGGAAAGCCATAATCGACATAACTCCTTTTAATTTCGTTAAAAACAATTTTCCAGATTTTGAAACGCTCAATCTAGGGTTAATGTGCTTGTGAATAATGCCGATAGATTCAGTAGTGTTAAAAGATGTTGGCAGTGGTTGTTTGTGGTCATCAAATCCCAGAGGAGAGATTTGTTATGTCTTTCAAGAGATCTTTATTTTCCATGTTATTTTTGGCACTTGTCTTCATGGCTGTTACCGTTTCCGCAGAAGATACACACAAGCAGCAAAATGCGATAGATGCACAGTGGGTCATTATTTCAGGAGAGGATGAGGACCTGATGGAAGATTTTGAGGAGCGGTCTGTGGTAGAGGTCAGTGACCCTCTTGAAGGTTTTAACCGCGCCATGTTCACGTTTAATGATAAATTCTACTTTTGGCTTTTCAGACCTGTTGCCAGGGGATACAAGGCGGTAACTCCGGGTTTTTTCAGGGAGGGCGTGAGGAATTTTTTCTATAATGTTATGTTTCCTGTAAGATTTGTTGGAAGCCTGCTGCAGGGAAAGTTTGAAAGGGCAGGGCAGGAGACATGCCGTTTCCTGGTGAACACCACTGTTGGGCTTGGAGGCATGATGGTGCCCTCGGAACAGTATGCCTGGCTCAATCCTCCAAAGGAAGACATCGGGCAGGCAATGGGCAAATGGGGTGTGGGAAACGGGCCGTACATCGTCTGGCCTTTTATCGGGGCATCGACTCTCCGTGATACAACCGGTTTCATTGCATCACAGTTTCTCTATCCCTTTGCATATGTTGATCCGGGCTGGGTTTACTTTCCTGTAAAGACGTATCAGAATTTTAATGACTGGTCCTTTGACCTGGAAGCGTACCCAGAGCTTAAAAAGGCATCCATGGATCCGTATGAGGCCATGAAGGATGCATATATCCAGTACAGGCAGAGGCTTGTGGAAGAGTAATGTTTTTATGGTTGCAGCTGGTTGCTCACCAACTTTCATTAATACACTGATATAGCTACGGAGAATTTATGTCAGCCAAAATACGTTGGCATTGGCTAATACCAATACTTTTTGTTCTTATCATTACTCCGAGTCTTGCGATTTCCGGGAGCAATGCCTCTGGGGCGGAGGGGAGCGCTGCAAAGGCTTTGGGCGAGGTTCCTGATGTCTGGGTTCCCCTTGTGGAAAAACTTTTGCGGGATGGTGAAGATAAGGAATTTGTCATTGCTGTTTATTCCGCCCCTTCAGTAAAGTTCAATCCCAGGGTGATGCCCCGCAAGGTGACCCATAACGAGTATAAACTGGATTATGAAAAATTCCTGAAGCCTGAGCGTCTCAATCGCGCCAGAAAATACCTTGCCGAAAACAGGAAGCTTTTTGACAGCATTGAGAAGCGTTTTGGTGTGCCCGGTGAGGTGGAAACTGCTATTTTGCTGGTTGAGACCGACCTTGGAAACTATCTGGGGGCAGGACCTGCAGTTAATATCCTATCCAGCATGGCCCTTGGGAGTGACTGGGAGGCTGTAAAAAAGTGGCTTCCACCCAGGTATCTAAAGGGCAAGGGGGCAGCCAAGGCCAGGAAGAAACTGCAAAAAAAATCTGAATGGGCATATTCGGAACTCCGTGCCCTGTTTACATACTGCAAGAAAAACCGGATGGATATTTATAGCCTTAAGGGCTCCATTTTTGGCGCCATTGGATTATGCCAGTTTATGCCGTCAAATGCCCTTAAGCTTGGCGTTGACTTTGACGGG
>JALWJV010000018.1 GCA_026996955.1 Deltaproteobacteria bacterium | reverse complement strand
GAATAGATAATTAATAATCAGCAGTATTTTATTACTTCATCACCTATTTCAAGCACGCAGTTCTCTGTGCCAAAGGGATTAATCCTGCGATTGCTGTTTTCAGGATCGATGCACCACTTGCCATCCACAAAGAAGAGATATTCATAACAGCCCGGCTTGAGCTGTATTTTCTTTTTGCAGATCCCGCTTTTAAACTTTCTCATAGGATGCTTTTCCGGATTCCAGTCATTAAAATCACCAACTACACTCACCTTTTCAGCTTCAGGTGCGTAAAATACAAATTCTGTAGAGATGATTTTTTTCTTTTTAGCACCTTTCTTTTTTGCGCCGGCAGCGCATTTTTTTGTCTTGCAAGCCATGCTTAAACCTCCAATCAGATTCAGACCATTAAATTAGAAACGATAGTATGTTGAAGAAGACATAGCTTTGTGAAAACAACAATGCCTACTCATGGTATGTTATAAACTAGTATTCACGTTGAATCAGACTGTCAATCGAAAAAAGAGGGTAGGGGAAAAGTAATGCAAATAAGTTTTGAGCCAATAGGTTATGTGAGGACAGATGCTGAAACAGTGCCAAGGCACTGGACTGTATCAGATGTTAAAGGCTTTCTTGATATAAAGCAGGAGTTTACCCCGGGCCTCAAGGACATAAAAACAGGGGATCAGATAGTTGTGTTGTTTCATTTCCACAAAAGCCCGCCATTTACTCCTGACATGCTTACCCAGATCCCGCCTCACAGGGACAGGGAATTTGGCGTGTTCAGCATCTGCTCGCCAAGACGCCCCAATGCACTGGGGCTATCTGTGGTAAGGGTTGATGCAGTACACAATAACATTATTGAGGTTACAGGAATAGACATGCTGGACGGAACCCCGATAATTGACATCAAACCCCACATTCTGTGCAGGGAAGAGTGCCCGTCACACCCCAAAAGGTAAATTATCTACTCCGGAAGCGTCTTGATAAATGCATCGGCCTCGGCGATTGATGCCTTCATCTCCCTTATAAGTGACTGGACATCAAGTTTTACCCTGCCAACTTCACCTTTAAGTCCCGCTATGGTGCTTGCATTCAGGTTATGCTTGAGGAAGAGCACATGGTCGTGGAGCGTGGTAAGCACAGGTTCCATTTTGGCCTCAGCCCTTTTCATCGCCCTGTAAAGCTTGCGGTACCTGTTCTTGGATGCCCGCAGTTTTTCAAGGCTCCTTCGTTTCAAATCCGGGCTGGACATTGAATCAATCTCATCCTGCCACTCCTCGAAGAGGTCCCCGGCTATCATATCTATCTTGTTTATGCGATTCTTTATGGCCTCTGTGCGGTCTTTGCAATCCTCATATTTGTCTGCCAGGTCTTCATAAACATCCTGCAGTTTGCCACCATTATAGTTGGTAAGCTCCTGAAGTTGTGTCAGTGCATCCTTGAACTCCTCGGATGCCTCCATCTGATCATCACGAAGTTCTTCAACATTGTCTCTGAGAAGGTCCCGCTTCTGTTTGCCAAGCTTCTCCATGGTGGAGTAGTACACGCTGGTACATGCACTCAAAAAGAACAAAACCGTCAGAGATACTGCAAGAATCAGAACCAGTGCAGGAATTTTTTTAAAAATAATCATGTTGACCTCGTCAGATAAATCAGTAACGGTGCAGCGTATTAGCGGTATGTTTCGTAAATGGTCTTGTTTTTCCGTTCCGGTGAATAATTTCTTGTTTTTCTAAGGCTTGCTACGCCAAAATCGCTAAACTCGCTGGTCC
>JALWJV010000017.1:23357-28221 GCA_026996955.1 Deltaproteobacteria bacterium | reverse complement strand
CCTTATTAGACTCCAGGGTATTGATCTTGAAATCAGAAAGATACAGGAGAAGAAGGAAAAGCTCCCGGAAAGACTTGATGCACTGCGGGAACGGGTTGCAGGGAAGGAGGCAGCCATTGATGAAAAAAAGGAAAAGATTACCGAGCTTCGAAAGCGGAAAATAGAAATTGAGGATGAGCTTGAGCTTGAAACAGAACGCATGAAAAAATCACAGCAGAAGATGTCTGCTGTCCAGAACAACCGTGAATACCAAGCCCTGAACAAGGAGATCGAAGAGATAAAGAAGGCAAACAAGACCAGGGAAGACGAACTCCTTGAGCTCATGGAAGAGATGAAAAAGCTTGAAGAGGCCATTGCCGAGAGCGAAAAGGAGCTTGAGACTGACCGCAAGGAAGCCTCGGCAGAGGAGAAGCACATAAACGAGATTGCGGAAAATCTTGACAGGAAGATAAGTGATCTTAACACAGAGGCAGAGGCAGTTGCTGCGGAAGTAAAGCCTGACCTCCTTGCCAGGTATCGCTTCCTTGCAGAAAAACGCCAGGGCCTTGTTATAGCAGCCGTCAGTGACGGGGTTTGCAGTGCATGTAATATGAACATTCCGCCCCAGATGTTTAATGAACTTCTGAGGGATGAGAGAATGATGACCTGCCCATCGTGTCAGCGCATGATTTATGCCCTTAAAACTAACTGATGCATTTCTGATCAGCGAAATTCTGGTTTGATAATTTGCTTCAAGCCATACCAGTCCATGTTCAGGAGGCAGCGGGTGATCGCTGCAGGGTTAACCCTGCAGAGGAAAGTCCGGGCCACACAGGGCAGGATGGTCCGTAACGCGGACCGGGGGTGACCCCAGGGAAAGTGCCACAGAAAACAGACCGCCTGCTGGCTCTGAAGCCTGCGGGTAAGGGTGAAAAGGTGGGGTAAGAGCCCACCGGCTGCCGTGGTGACACGGCAGGCCTGGTAAACCCCATCCGTGGCAAGACCAAATAGGGAAGCGTTTGAGGGCTGCCCGTCCGAAGCTTCCGGGTAGGTTGCAAGAGGTACCGGGCAACCGGTATCCATAGATGAATGATCACCACCCTGTATGTTCAGGGTACAGAACCCGGCTTATAACTGCCTCCTGTTTTTTTACAGTACCAACTGCTCGTTTCTTCATACAGCATTGGGTTTCATAGGATGCTTTTCATTGTGACAAACCTATCCCACAGTCTTAAATAGCAGATTTACCGTGTATAAAGACTTCTTCTGCAGTTTTTTTGACAGTTTGTCTGCCTTACACAAACATGGCACTTTTTTTGCTGTACACCTCCATGCTTAAACCGATTAATTGACCTATGATTACAATTTTATCTCTGTTCAGAATTTATGAATAGCTATCGGATTATTTATGGCGTCCAGTGGAAAAATTAGAGGAACGATGATAAAAAAAACTTGTATTATATTCTATATATGTTGCGCTCTGATTTACCTACAGGCAGACAGCTATGCCTCGGATGTAATATTCCTGGGGCCAGACTACACTCCCAATAATGGAGACGAATTCAGTATAAATTTAACTGCCGAAACAGACATACCAGAGATGCTTACCTGGAGCTGTAAGGTGGTATTCAATGCCAGTCTTGTCACCCTTACCACAAGGACGGGCTTATTGGAGATAAGGCATAGTGACGGAACAATTGATTTTGCTAATGCGACTAACGGTATGTACACCGGTGACGTTTTACTGCAACTGGATTTTAAGGCGCTTAATCCAGGCCGAGACTTCTTTGGCGTGGTAGGATGCACTTACAGGGACATTTCAGGTGGCGGTGAACTACCCCTTAACTACGAAATTATCATCCCCACTGTTATACAGGGTTACTGGACATACTACGGGGACTTTGACAATGATACTGATATAGACGGTGCTGACCTGTATTTGTTACGGGAGGCATTTTCAAGTACAGAATCATCTGACACCAAGACCCAAACCGACTTGGTTGATCTTAACCAAGATGGAAAAATAGACTGGCAGGATCTTGCCGTCTTTGCTTCAAGTTTCGGTGTAGATGACATAAAATAATTCAATTTTGAAAACTCTTCTATTAGGAGAACACCATGCCCATCACACCGGTTGATATCCTGGAATATAAAAACTCCAACAAGAAAATCACCATGCTCACTGCCTATGACTACAGCATGGCAAGGATGATTGATGCCGCTGGTACTGACATTATCCTGGTTGGAGATTCACTTGGAATGGTGGTGTTGGGATATGATTCAACGGTTCCGGTAACAGTGGAGGAAATGCTGCACCACTGCCGGGCCGTTTCAAGAGGCACCAAAAACGCCCTGCTGGTAGGCGATATGCCTTTCATGTCCTACCAGGTTTCAAAAAAAGAGGCTGTCAGAAATGCAGGCAGGTTCATTAAAGAGGCAGGCTGTGATGCAGTGAAACTTGAGGGTGGAAAGGAGATGGCAGCCACCATTTCCCGTATAGTCAAGGCAGGTATACCGGTAATGGGCCATATTGGCCTTACCCCCCAGACAGCCACTGCCCTGGGGGGATACAAGGTGCAGGGAAAGGACCTTGAGAGTGCAAAAAAACTTCTTAAAGATGCAGAGGCCGTTGCTGATTCAGGGGCATTTGCCATTGTGCTCGAGTGTGTACCTGACACCATTGCAAAACTCATAACAGAAAAGATCACCATTCCCACAATAGGTATTGGAGCCGGGGTCTGGTGTGATGGCCAGGTACTGGTTACCCACGACCTTGTGGGCATGTTTGACAAATTCTGCCCATCCTTTGTAAAGCAGTACACAAAGCTCTCAGATGAAATAACCGGAGCCATTAAAGCATTTATCCAGGAGGTGAATTCTGGAGACTTCCCGGACAAAGACCACAGCTTTGCAGGTGATGAGGAGATGGCGAAAAAACTGTCCTGAAACTTTAATAGGGGTTACGACGTATTCCCAGTTTATAAAGGACTGGAGAAAGGAGAAGCTCAAAAAGGGCAAAGAGGAGTACTGTTACAGCCACATCCAGCCATGTCATTCCCAGCCGCGGCTTAAGTACAAGAAGTGGAAGCAGGGATTCCACCCCCTGGTCAAGCCCGGGCGCCCTTGCCCCGCTTTTAAGATTGAGCCTTCGCTTGAAGAAACTTGCTGTCAGGTCCCCTGTCATGGACAAAAGGGCAAGCAGGAATCCTGTCTCAGCTCCATAAGGAGTTAATGACCCAGCCAGTGCTGTACCCGTCAATGAGGCAGCAATACCCCTCCATGTCTTGTGACTGCCAAACAGGCGGCGTCCATCTATCCAGCAGGCGCCCCCATCCACTGGCCACTCCCACCTGGTTCCCAAAAGCTTTCTGGCAAAAATCGGCAGGCTGTTGGCACACCCCAGAAGAATCAGAACGATGGCTGTTTTTTTAAGAGATAGCAGACTATCCATTGCAGAATTTATGGGCTATTACGCCTCATAACCACAAGATAACGTCTCTGTCTTTGAACAGGTGTAAAATCCTTGATGGCCTGAGCAGACCATCCTGCCTCTGATAGCGCTGCTCCTGCCTCCTCCATCTCACGTTTTCCCCCTGGCCCCTTCATTGCAACCACTATAGTATCCGCACCGCTAAACTCCTGAGCCATGCTTAAAAGGTCTGCGATACTGCCAACAGCCTGACTAACCACCAAGTCAAAAGTTGTTATCCCGCCTGGGCACATGGGTGCTGCCCCCTCTCCTGCCCTGCCTTGGATTGCCCAAACATCTTCAAGCCCAAGCCCAGCAATAACGGCCTGCAGAAAGGAGATACGTTTTCTCCTGGCATCAAGCAGACAGACTTTCAGATCAGGATCAAGAATCTTAAGGATAAGGCCAGGGATCCCTGCTCCGGTTCCAATATCAATTACAGAAACCACCTCTTCAGGAAGCCACCTGCTTAGCACCAGGGTGTCTCCAAGGTGTTTTTTGATCATGTCACCAGGCGACCTCAAGCCCGTAAGATTAAGCCTCCGGTTCCAGAGATACAGTTCCTGGAAATAGGCAGAGAGGGCAGGAATGGCATGCCTATACCTCTCAAGCTCTCCTGACTCCTTGAGATAAGAGGCTATCCCTGCCTCAATATCCTTCTGGCTCTGGTTCTGGTTCGTATGAAAGGTTTCCAAAGGATGACAGTTTTGAGATAAATGCAAGGTGAACAACACCGGTAGGGCCATTTCGCTGTTTTCCAACGATAATTTCAGCCTTGCCCCGGTTGGGATTATCCTCGGCCTTGTTATAGACCTCATCACGATAGATAAACATTATAACATCGGCATCCTGCTCAATGGCGCCGGACTCCCTGAGGTCTGACATCTGCGGGCGCTTGTTGGGACGATCTTCCACCTTGCGGTTTAACTGGGAAAGGGCGATTACAGGTACGTTAAGCTCCTTTGCCATTGCCTTGAGGGAGCGGGAAATCTCAGAGATCTCCTGCTCTCTTCGCTCCACATTGTGCCTGCCACGCATAAGCTGCAGGTAATCCACCACCACAAGCCCAAGCCCCTGCTCTGCCTGAAGCCTGCGTGCCTTTGCCCGCATCTCAAGGATGGGAAGCGCAGGGGTGTCATCAATGAATATCTTTGCCTCGGCAAGCATGCCGGCAGCAGCAGTAATTCTTGGCCAGTCCTCTTCAGACAGAAAGCCGGTCCTGACCCGCTGTGCGTCAATACGCGCCTCAGAGCACAGCATTCTCAGGGCAAGCTGCTCCCGGGACATCTCAAGGGAAAAGAACGCAACCGGCACCCCGCCGGTAATTGCCGCATGCTGTACGATATTCAGGGCAAAAGCGGTTTTACCCATACTTGGACGGCCTGCAATGATGATAAGGTCAGATGGCTGGAAACC
>JALWJV010000017.1:0-23347 GCA_026996955.1 Deltaproteobacteria bacterium | reverse complement strand
ATCAAAACCCGAGGGGATTCCAGTGACCATCTCCTTGCGCTCAAAGAGGGATTCTATCTTCTTGATGCTGGATGTAAGGACACCCCGGATAGGATGAAAGGATTTTTTAAGCTTCTGCTGGGATATTTCAAAGATGGAGGATTCGGCATCTGCAAGTATATCATCTACGTCCCCGCCAGAATCTTCATAGCACCTGCCGGCAATCTCTGCGGATGCCTGGATGAGTTTTCTAAGAAGCGATTTATCCCGGACTATTCTTGCATAATACTCTATGTTTGCCGCAAAGGGCATTATATCCGCAAGTTCTGCCAGATAGCTTGCCCCCCCAACTGCCTCAAGCTTACCAGTGGAGAGCAGGGCGTTATGCACAGTTACAAGATCCCTTGGCTCATTCCGGTCAAAAAGATTCAGTATGGCAGAGTAGATTATACCATGCGCCTCTTTATAAAAATCAGAGGGCTGAACCAGCTCAATTACCCGGGGAAGTGCTGTTTCATCAACCAGAAGGCCGCCCAGGAGGTTCTGCTCAGCTTCAATATTCTGGGGAGGAACCCGGAAGCTTGAGTGACCTGGACCACTTTTCTTAAATGCGGTAACGGGCATTGTCCAACGTGAAATCAGATGCAGGGCGCCTTGAGACGCAGATGTAGAAGAGAAAACCAGTCAGGAGCAAATCCAGCCTGGTCTGACAGATTTAAAGGGCCTCCGTCTTTCTGGATCAGCAGGCAGGAAGCCCTCTTTTATAAAAATGTGACAAAAACAGCCTTTACTGACTGCAGCCTGAATCCTGCGCTCAGGCCTCCTCTGCCTCCTCCGGTACCACCTTGACCTTCAGAGTGGCTGTAACTTCAGGGGCAAGCTTCACCGGCACATCATATTCACCTGTTGCCTTGATTGCCTCAGGAAGCTGGATCTTCTTCCTGTCAATCTCATAACCCTTTTCTGCCACAACCTTTGCAATGTCCATACTGGTTACAGAGCCGTAAAGCTTGTCATCTTCACCAACACGCACCGGTATGGTTATATCAAGTGATTCAAGCTGGTTGGCAAGTGCCTTGTACTCTTCACGCTGTTTTGCTGCCCGGGCAAGTATGGCTGCACGCCTGCGCTCCATCAGGGCAACATTCTTCTTCTCTGCTATTATTGCTTTCCCCTTGGGAAGCAGGTAGTTCCGGGCATATCCGTCAGCCACATTTACTATATCACCTGCGCTTCCAAGAGAGGAAATTGTCTCATTGAGTATTATTTCCATTGTTAAACCTCCCGGTATAAAACCTGTATAAAAAACCTGATCCGGCGACTTTCCAGCGATTATCTGATTATGAAAGGCTGATGCCTTACTGCATCAAAATCATCAGGTGCCGTTTTCCTCAGGCAAGGCAAATCTTTTTCTGAAATCCACATACACATCCGCAAGGCCAAGCCCTGTCAGAACAAGCAAGCCATACCACTGAAGACCGATTAGTATCCATGTTGTCCACCTTATCCAGGTGGGTACACTGAAGCGCTCCATGAGATACTGGGCAACTGACAGGCCTGCCACAAGGAATATCACGCTTACGGCAAGAAGTGCATTCTCACCTATCATACTGTACAGGGAATGGCCTGTAAAACAGGCGCCTCCTGCCACAATCCAGGGCCAGACAAGCCATTCCGGCATTCTCCAGTAAGCAAACCTGCTGAAAGGTGAATGCCCCAAAGCCTGCCTGGAAACACACCTTGCACAGAGCAGCACATTTAAAAAGGCCGTAAACACCATACTGCTCATCACGATGCCGGGGAAAAATCTTATTATGGTTTCCTTGACCTGCTGAAAAAGCAGCGTCATCTCGGGTGTGACACTGCCTGCCCCAGCACCAGAGGCATACGCCTTGAAGCTTGCATCAAACTCATCTGCAAGACTGGCAAGAAGCGACCTGTACGTTTCAGCCACATCAGTGCCGCTTGCAATGAGAAAACCTGCCATGGTGGTAACGCACAGAAATACTACACACTGCAGGAACACCAGTGGAGCATCCATCTTCCGCCTGAGCCCCATGAGCACAACCAGCAAGGTGCCTATGCTCTGTATCATCCACATTGCCGCATTCGGCCTTCCTGTGCTGAAAGCCATTACAGAACCGGCAATGAAGATGGCTCCCAGATATGCCAGGGCCTGTGCAAAAACGCTGCTGTACAGTATGCAGGCAGCAACCCCGGGCACAAAGAGCAGCATTATGGACTGCACCCCCGGGGCTGCCACTGGCAACAGTAAAAGGGCGGCACATATAATCAGCCTTACTGTATTGCCGTGCCTGCCTGGTGAAGTTTGGATGTTATGTGTCCGGTGCTGGGCCAAGGCCTGCTAACGCCTTGGAGGTCGTCTCTCAAGGGCGTGATCAGAGGTAAAGGGTATCAGGGCCATGATACGCGCGTTTTTAATGGCCGTGGTAAGCTTCCTCTGGTGCTTGGCACAGGTACCAGTGATTCGTCTTGGCAATATCTTGCCATGCTCAGTAATAAAATGGCGCAAAAGATCCGCGTCTTTGTAATCCATAACAAGGTTCTTGTCTGCACAGAACCTGCATACTTTGCGTCTTACATAAACCCGGCGTCTTTTCATTGGTCTGCTTGGTCTCTGCATTTTACCTACTCCTTCCCTTCATCTTCGCCTGCATCTGCAGTTTCGTTTGCGGTATCGGCTGATTCTTCTGCAGTCTCGCCGGATTCAGCCTCAGCGGCCTCCTGAGCAGCCTTTGCCTCTGCCTCCTGCTTTGCACGTTCAAGCACAGCAGGGTCAAAGGTGTCATCCTTCTTGATGGTCACAAACTTCATAAGTGACTCATCAAGGCGCATGTTACGGGTAAGCTCCTGGATTGTGGAAGCAGGTGCGGCGTATTCCATGCACACATACCAGCCCTGGGTCTGTTTCTGTACCCTGTAGGCAAGTTTCCTCAGTGGCCATGGATCGACTTTGACAATCTGGCCGCCGTCGTCAGTTATGATTTTCTGGAGTTTGTCAGCACGCTCCTGCCTCTCCTCATCGTTGAGGTCAGGATGGAGCAGGTATAGTGTTTCGTAGTGGCGCAGTTTCATTGCAGCCTCCCTTCGGTCATTTTCTCTGGCCTGGGGCATGCCTGATTGACACTTCTGCCCCAGACAAGGAGGAATTTATAAGACGGATACTTTTACCTTGAGGGCGGGCAAGCGTCAAGATTTTTTCTGTCCGGCTGAATTGATTTTAACCTATCCCTGGCGTCTTGCCTGCAGCAGAAAGAGTGCTTAGATTTCACATAAACTGTTGTATCTATTCAGTGTGGTGAATGGTCTTGTTTTGGAGTGACTCTGAAGAATTTCGTAGTTTTTTCTTGGCGAAGCGCAGCCATAAAATCGCGTCTGTTTGAGCGAGGCACGAGCGAGTTTCGCGATTTTGGCGGAGCAAGCCTTAGAAAAACAAGAAATTATTCACCGGAACGGAAAAATAAGACCATTTGCGTACCTTAATTACCGTTAATACACTGAACAGTTACAACTCTTTAAATATATCAAGGAGAACATCATACATGCCTGTATTTAAAATAAAAGTGCACAACGGGCTGGAACAATTAAAGCAGCACGCCCGTTTCATACTGGATGACATGACACGGATGTCAGATGCGCTGACATTAAAGGGCACAGGCTGGATTCCTTCTGTTGACCTTTACGAAAATACCGAGGCAGTCTTCCTTGTGGCAGATGCCGCAGGGGTTGACAGGAAAACACTTAACATCACTCTGGAAGGGGGCCTGTTGTGCCTTTCAGGGGTAAGGCACTGCCCATGTGATATCAGTGGTAAATACTACCATATTCTGGAGATAGAGTACGGCGCATTTGAAAGAATCATACGAATACCCCATGAAGTTGAGGCAGACAGCATTGAGGCACGTTATGAAGACGGGCTTCTGCTCATTGTAATGCCCAAGAAAAAAAATATGCCTGTAAAAATAGATGTATCGTAACGTATCGTTGATGCAGCCTAAAAACTGAGAAAATCAGTTGGCTGATGAGCAGAATAAGATGAAATGCATAACCGCTACTTTTTTGAACAAACCATTATACCCTGATTTGACGTGAAAAATGCTGATAAGGATAAATCAGACAGCAGGCATGAAAAAACGTATCTATTCAGCGTGGTAAATGGTCTTGTTTTGGAGTGACTTTGAACAATTTCGTAGTTTTTCTTGGCGAAGCGCAGCCACAAAAATCGCGTCTGTCTGAGCGAGGTACGAGCGAGTTTCGCGATTTTGGCGGAGCAAGCCTTAGAAAAACAAGAAATTGTTCTCCGGAACGGAAAAACAAGACCATTTACCAACCCACATTAAATAAATGCGCTGAACAGTTACGAAAAAACAAGATAATGAAAAGAGGTTCAGATATGAATATGGATATAAAAGAAAGCCGTAACAGCAACGGCCAGACACCTGAAAATATGCCGGGAGACCAGAACTCTGCTGGTTCTCAGAAAAATGGGGGCAATGATCTCCTTAATACTGTCAAGGAGATAGCCATACTTCCCAGCAAGGATATGGTGCTCTTTCCCCACATGGTGGTTCCCTGGATCATTGAACCGCCCCATCTTGTAAAAATGATTGACGATGCACTGGCAACTGACCGGACTGTTGCAGTGTTTGCTGAACGCAAGAAAGAGGGCAAGGATGACAGTGAACAGCAGGGCCCGCCAGAGCTCCATGACATGGGAACAGTGGGGCTGATACTCCGAATGGCCAAGAATGATGAGGGGCACGCAAAGCTCATCATCCAGGGCGTAACAAGGGCAAGGCTCAAGGAAATTACCGCTGTTGAGCCCTATATTAAGGCACGGGTTGAGCCTGTTCACGACATAATGCGTGAAGGCCCTGAGGTTCAGGCCCTTGTGGTAAACGTACGCCAGACATTTTCCCACATACTAGAGCTCTCCCCCAACCTTCCCAACGAACTTATAAACGTGGTGATGGGGATTGAAGATCCCGGAGTGCTGGCAGACATTACCATAAGCCATCTTAACATTCCCCTTGAGGAGAGACAGCGCGTACTTGAAATCCTTGATATCAGGGACAGGCTGGAATCTGCGCTTAAAATCCTCTCCCAGCAGCTTGAGATGCTTGAGCTGGGACACAAGATACAGAGCGAGGTAAGAAGCCAGGTTGACAAGAGCCAGAAAGAGTTCTTCCTCAGGGAGCAGATGAAGGCCATACAGAAAGAGCTCGGTGATACTGGCGAAGGGCCTGACGAGATTGAAGAGCTCAGGCAAAAACTGAAGGAGGCAGAGCTTCCGGAAGAGGCAATGAAGGAGGCAGAGCGGGAGCTTGAGAGACTCTCAAGGATGCACCCTTCATCGCCTGAGTATTCTGTTGCAAGGACATACATCGAGTGGATGACTGAAATGCCCTGGAACAGGTACACCCGGGAGAGAATCAGCCTCAAGAAGGCAGAGCGCATACTTAACAAGGACCACTATGATCTTGAAAAGATAAAGAAGCGCATACTTGAGTATATTGCAGTAAGAAAACTCAAACCCGATGCCAAGGGCCCCATACTCTGTTTTGCAGGCCCTCCGGGTACGGGTAAAACATCCCTTGGCCGCTCCATCGCCAGGGCACTTGGACGAAAATTCCACAGAATCGCCCTGGGTGGAGTCAGGGATGAGGCAGAGATCCGGGGGCACAGGCGTACCTACATCGGCGCAATGCCTGGAAGAATAATCCAGGGCATAAGGAAAACCGGAGTAAAAAACCCTGTGCTAATGCTTGATGAAATTGACAAGCTTGGAACGGACTTCAGGGGAGATCCGGCATCAGCACTGCTTGAGGTGCTGGACCCTGAGCAGAATTCCACCTTTACAGACAACTACCTGGGAGTGGAATTTGACCTCTCAAGTGTGATATTTCTGGCAACAGCCAATATGATAGACACCATCCCGTCTCCCCTGCTTGACAGGATGGAGGTGCTTGAACTTAGCGGATACACACTTGAGGAGAAGGTTGAAATTGCCAGGAAATATCTCTTCCCAAGGCAGCTTGAGGAAAATGGCCTGACAAAAAAGAACCTCACAATTACCCGGAAGGCAATTGAGAGGATCATCTCCGACTACACCAGGGAGGCTGGTGTCAGGAACCTTGAACGGCAGCTTGCAGCAGTGTGCAGGGCTGTTGCAAGGGAGGTTGCCGCAGGAAATACCGAAAAGGTAAATGTCGGTGTAAAGAACCTGGAAGAGTATCTTGGCAAACCCAGATTCTTCAAGGAAACTGCTGAAAGAACCGGCATCCCGGGAGTGGCAACAGGGCTTGCCTGGACACCTGCAGGCGGAGAAATACTCTTTATAGAGGCCACAGACATGGCTGGAAACGGCAAGCTGACCCTTACCGGAAAGCTTGGAGATGTAATGAAGGAATCAGCCCAGACAGCCCTGAGCCTTGTACGCTCCAGGGCAGAGTCACTTGGAATTGATGAAGAAAAATTCAAAAAACGGGACATCCATGTTCACGTGCCATCAGGTGCCATTCCAAAGGACGGGCCGTCTGCTGGTGTTGCCCTTACCATTGCCCTGATCTCACTTTTAACCGGAAAGCCGGTGCGGCCTGATGTGGCAATGACCGGTGAGATCACCCTGAGGGGGCTGGTTCTTCCTGTTGGCGGTATCAAGGAAAAGGTGCTTGCCGCTGCAAATGCCGGAATTGAAGAGGTGCTTATCCCTGCTAGAAACTCCAGGGATATTGAAGACCTGCCTGAAAATGTACGTGACAAACTGAAATTTCATTTTATCAAACGTATAGACCAGGCAATTGATATTGTATTCAAAACGTAGGGGCTGAAAATTTTCTGCACCCTTACAGGGCAGAAGGCCTTCTGCCCCTACTGCCCCTACGGTTTATCATTGTCACCACCAATTCAGGCAGCGGCATTTGATGCGGGAGCAAGTTCCGCCATCATATCATTGACCATTTCAACAAGCTGAAGAATCTTGAATGGCTTGGCAAGATATGGCACTCCTGTCTCTTCAAGAAAGCTGCTGGTGGCAGAATCAAAGGTTACACCTGTAGTGTATATGATGCGCTCCAAATATTGGGGGTATCCGGTTTTGAGCATATCATAGAGTTCAATACCGTCCAGAAGAGGCATCTTTATATCTGAAATTAGCAGGTCATAATCCTTTACCTTTAGACGGTTCAGGGCCTCCCTGCCATTGTTTACCACGTCCAGCTCAAAATCATCCCTGAAAAGCTCCCTCAGCAGTTTTCTTATCTCAGGTTCATCGTCAATTACTAGTATTGAGCCCCTGCTTTGTTTATAAGTGGAAGGGGTTTCGTCATGACCCTGCGCTGAGAAAGGTTCTATCACCTCCATTTCAGGGCATGCCGGCAAAGTTATTACAAACGTGGTACCATCACTTCCGCTGTGCATTGTTATATCGCCGTCATGGCTGGTAATGATTCCATGGCAGATACTGAGGCCAAGGCCTGTGCCTCCCTGGTCCTCCTTTGTGGTAAAAAATGGGGTAAACACCCTCTCTCTTATTTCCTCAGGTATGCCCTTTCCGGTATCACTTACCTTGATAACTACGTTGTTATCTGCCCCAAGTGTCTGCACGGTAAGCTCGCCACTATCTCCCATGGCCTCAAAACCGTTCTTGAATAGATTTACAAGAACCTGCTCAATCTGTGCAGAATCCACCTTTACAGGATAAATATCCGGCTGAAGCTTCTTAACCACCCGTATCCTAGTTGTGGCAAAACTTGACTGCACCATGGTAAGGGAAGAGTCAACGATCCTGTTTATGTCAATGAGTTTCTTCCTGGGTTTTTCCTTCCTTGCAAAGGTGAGAAGTGATTGCACAATCTTTCTGGCACCAAGGGCTGCATTGTGAACAGCGGTCATCTTGGTCTGTGATCTCTCATCCTGCACCTCGTTACGAAGGAGCTCCACAAAACCCAGGATGGGAGTAAGCTTGTTATTGAGTTCATGGGCGATACCCGCTACCATCTCGCCCATTAAAGCCAGCTTTTCTGCCTTCACTAGGCGATCCCACAATACATCCCTTTCAGTTATCTCCCTTGCTATACCGACAAGCAGATCCCTCCGGTCACTGCCATGTGCAATGCTTAGCTTGACATCGACCGGGATCTCATTTCCACTTCGATCCGTAAACACAAGATCATCATGCCACGTCCCTATTTCTGCGCTTTCAAATGCATCGAATGCCTTTGCAACTTTTGCGTCAGAATTGGCAAGTTCTGAAAACTCCTTGCCTTTAAGTTCTGCTGTGGAGAATCCTACCATGGATGCCATTGCATTATTGGTATAGACTATCTTGCCACCTTCAAGCACAAAATAGCCGTCCTTGAGGTCGTCTATCAACGCCCTGTACTTCTCCCTCTCAAGGCCTATTGCCTCCTCCATGTACATTTTTTCAAGGACGCTGTTTATTGAATGTAAGAGCATGTCAAAATTAAACGGTTTAGTTACGTAATCGTGTGCTCCAAGACGCAACGCCTTTATTGCAGAATCAGTGCTGGCCTGACCTGTGATGCAGATTACCTTTGTCTTCCTGCAATACTCGGTGCAGTACTTGAGGACATCCAGGCCATTACCGTCAGGAAGCACAAGATCAGTGATTACCACATCAAAAAACAGGCTGTCCAAAATCTCCAGTGCTTCCTTGACTGTGCCCACTGTTACAACCTCAAAGCCTTC
Organism: Deltaproteobacteria bacterium; assembly: GCA_026996955.1. Taxonomy (GTDB): domain Bacteria; phylum Desulfobacterota; class Dissulfuribacteria; order Dissulfuribacterales; family QOAL01; genus S144-17. Next base: position 14,638 of record JALWJV010000017.1, on the reverse strand, counting down.
AAGCTCCAGAAGTTTTGCAAGGCTCAGGCGCATATTTGACTCATCGTCAAGCACCAGCAATCTACTTTTAATTTCATTCATTTCCTAATAATCCTTGTCTCCCAATACTGGCAAAATCACTCTAAACCTTGCCCCGGCCCCCTGCTTTGATTCAACTTCCATGCTCCCGCCTGCAGCCTTTACCAGTCCATAACATACCGAAAGTCCCAGACCGGAATTCTGCTTTCCCTTTGTAGTAACAAAAGGCTCAAAAAGCCGTTCTTCAAGACCACTTGGAATGCCAGGGCCATTATCTTCCACCTCGATAACCACCTGCCTGCCAGCTTTCTCTTCCCTGATACAAGCCCTGACAATCACTTTACCAGAAGACTCAAGCGCCTCCTGCGCGTTTTTAAGCAAATTCACCAAAATCTGCCTGATATTTTCCTCAGACATCCTCACAGGCGGCAGCTCCTCATCAATTTCAAATGTCAGACTGATCCCCTTATCCTGAAATGTCTTGTCAAAGAGAAGCCCCACGGCCTTAATGGCGGATTGCACATAGCCGCCTTCCCCTTCTTCTGTCTGCTTTGGTGGCGTACCATATTTTGCAAAATGTCTAAGCTCCTCAATTATTGATGCAACCCTGTCTATCTCTGAATCTATGGCATCAAGAGTCTCACCATCAACAGTACCTGCCTCAAGCTCCCTGCGTAGGATAGCTATAAAATTTTTAATAATTCCAAGGGGATTATTAACTTCATGGGCCACTTGGCGGGCAAATTCACCTATTCCCTCAAGTCTTTCTGCCTGAACAAGCTGTCTCTGGGCCTCTTCAAGCTCCCTAACACGCTTTTCAAGCTCCTTTTCCAATAATTCTGCACGTTCCCGCCTCTCTTTGTCAAGGAGATACGATGCGGTAATATCCTCAAGCACAAGTATAATACCAGATGCCCCTGCACCACACATCTCTATGCCCCTCATCCTAAGCCAAAATACCCCCCTCTCATTTCTAAACTTCAGGGTTACAGGCTGCGCCCTACCTTGCGATGAAACAGTAGCAAAAAAATCTCTGGACTCATCATCAAGCCCCAAGTATTGCCATATATTAATTTCCTGTAATTCTTGGGAAGTGGAAAGACCAAGCAGCTCAGAAGCAGCCGGATTAGCAAAAAAGACCTTACCTGATTCATTGACAATCAGGACTGCCATGGGAAGCGCGGTAATAACAGCAGCATTAAGGCGCCTTTCTCTATCATAAAGCTTTCTGTAATGAAAACTTTGGGATACTGCATAAAACTGGCGCACCAGAAGCATGAGGATATTCACCTCATCAGAAACCAACACCCACTTTTCTTGCGAAATACCCAGGAGAAGCACACCAGTTTTTTCCTTGACCGTTCCAACCGGTACCACCAGGAAGGGACTCTCCATAAAGTTTCGCACCTGAAGTTCCAGTGCACTGGGCTCTTTTGATGTGAAAAATTCAGACCAGTGTAAAGGAAGGCCCTTTTCCAACACCTCAGAAAAGATAGAATCGTCCCTTAGAGATATGCTGATCAGATGCGCCCTATGGGCATGTTTCATCCCCCTTGCCATTCTCCCCCTGAGCCTTCCATTACTATCTAGGTTTGCAAACAGTATGGTATCAGGATCAAAAAAAAGTAAGATGCCCTGGACAAGCTGGTCAAACAGGGAATCTGGGTCTGGGGCTGTTGCCATTTTCTCTACACAGCCGGTAATGACAGCATGGTCAAAGGCATGCTTCTTAACCTGCCTTTTTTCTTCTCTCTCTCCGCTTCTTATCTTTTCGACCACATGTCCATGACCTGCCTCAGCAATCTCAACCCCCATTACAGAGGCAATCTCGGTCAGTTGCTCTTGATAAGTATCGGTCAACTCTTCAAAAAAAGCCGGATTCACATCAAAAAAATCTGCAAATAACTGCCTTGATTCCTGATGACTGATATCATCCGGCACAGCGGAGGCATTAGCAAGATAGTGTGCAAGGCGGTCTGAAATATGGACAATCTTAACCAACACCAGGGAGTCCTTGATCTCACGTTCACTTGCATGATGATATCTCACAGCATCAGCAAGCATTGGATCAAGTCTCCAGCATTCAAGGAGATCAGCCCCGATGTTTGCATGATCAACTCCTGCAAACCTCTGCTCCGCACCAAGGACGGTGTGCCCTGAACGAATATTCTGCACAGTAACCGGCTTATGGCCATCAGTTTGATCTGAATAGGCATCAAGCAGCACCAACTGGCCAATATCATGGAGCAGGCCTGCGAGAAAGGCATCATCCGGCTGATCAAATCCGATTTTTTTCGCAATGAATCGGGCACAGATGGCTGTAAGGATGCTATGGGTCCAGAACTCAGCCATTGAAAAATTGTCTGTACCAGCTGTATGGGAGAAAGAATTTTGAATTGAGACTGTAACGGCAAGGCACTGAACAGCCTTTAGCCCCATTTTAATCAAAGCGGAAGAAATTGAAGAGACCTGGATACCTCCGGAATATAGAGGCGAGTTGGCAAGCCTTAATATCTGGGCTGCCAATGCAGGATCAGAGCTTGCCAGTGCAGAGAGATGGGACATGGACACATCGTCATCCATCGATGCCTCAAGCAGTTGCATGACCGCATGAGGAAGCGCTGGAAGGGCAAACCCTTCCTTTGACTTTGAGCAATTCATGGCTCTGTTTCTCTCTACTACCGTGGCAAACCCTTATCTATGTATTTTATTCTTAAGAAGACTCAGGCAAATAAGCCATTTAATACTTAGCTAAGAAAAAGTTTAGATTAAACAAACATATTTGTAAAGCAGGATTTCTTATATTTTTGATTAATTCTATCAAATGTATCCTGAATGAAATCACAATATTGTACTCTGTTAAAATAAAATTTGGGTTTACAATATTTATTCGGATATTCAGGCATTTTTCTAAAACCTAGATTGAGCAATTGTCAGATTTGCTGCAGATCCGCGAAAGAGGAATTCCCATAATAGTCGGCTATATGAGAATTCCTCTGACAAAGGAGATGCAGTAAATACGGCAATCCCGAAGGGTTTCAAAACTGGAAAACTACAATTGATCTAATTCCTTTGAATTTCATTAAAAAAATAATTTTCCAGGTTTTGAAACGCTCAATCTAGGTAAAACAGTTTTTTGTATGGAAAGTGCCTCAGAAAATATCTCTTTTTCAAAAAACACCTGTTTTCCATTTCATCCGTAATGATTTAGAATAAGGAATCATGGATACAAGCATTATCTGCGTTACCACGTTATGCGGCAGAATTGAGCCCTCTGGAATTGGCTCACCCCTTGACCGTGCCAGGCTTGAAGAGGCACGAATAAACACCGGGGCAAGCCTCCTTGGCGCAGGGTCACTTCGCAAAAGTGACCCTGAGATGAGGGGACCAGGAGGAATGATACCGGAAACAAGGATCAGGGCACTGATAACAGAGACCGGGGAGATACCTACAGAACGAAAGATATTTCACTCCGGCCCCAGACCAGTTATCTTCACATCCGATGCTGGTTTTCGCAGGCTCACCAGAAAACTTCCGGCTTCAATGGCAGAGATAATCCCCATTCCTCACCACCCCGGCGGAGGGCTTTCACTGAGGCACGTACAGGAAGTGCTTGGGGACAGAGGTGTAAAAAACATGCTTATTGAAGGAGGAGGCAGGCTTAACTACACTGCTATCAAACAGAATGTTGTAAACGATATCCTCCTTACTCTTTCCCCCAGGATTACAGGAAACAGCAGCAGGCAGGGTTTTATCTCAGGGGAAGATGACCTTGGAGATCCCTTTATAAACTTTGACCTTGTTGAGTGCAGACATATCCATGAAACCCATGAACTGTTTCTTACTTACATACGCAGAACGTAAGTGCAGGCTCCATAAGCAAGGGTAATAAGCCATGATGAACGCCACAGAAAAACAGGAAGTTGCAATACTTTACTCAGGAGGGAGCGATTCCCTTGCCCTCTTTGCCCTTGCCTACCTTGGACGCCACCCGGCATTTCCCAGGTGCAGAAGAATCCATCTGCTTCACATGCTTAATGGCATGAGCAGATTCCACCACTTTCCCAAAAGGCGTTATGAAGTGGCATCAAAAATACTTGAAAAGCAGACACCTGTTTACGGTGATTCATCCCGGGCAGAAACCCTGCTCCTGGAACTTGACTGCGGAAGGCTGTGGCAGGGCTTATGGCTTGATTCCTATGAGGAGCTTATGCCAAGGTTTAACGGCAAGAACCTGGTGTGCGTTGCGTGTAAACTGGCTATGCACGCCCGCGCAATTCTTTACTGCGTTAGGCATCTGGTGCCTCTGCTTTACGCGGGCTATGCCAAAAAACAGAGTTTCTACCCTGAACAGCGGCCTGTTTTTATGGACAGGGTAGCAGAACTCTCCCAGGAGTTTGGCATATCCACCCAGTTCCCACTTTATGAAGAGTTTGACTCGGAAGACGTCTCTCGCCATTTTCTGGAAGATACGGGTCTTCCGTCAACTGGCGGAGGGGAACGCAAGTGCCTGTTCTGTCAGACACTTTCAACAGCAGGAGAGGATGATATTGCAGCCTACCTGGACCACATGATTCCCAGGGTGAAACAGTACATTGAGCTTAAGCTTGCCGGTCAGCTCAAAGACGCTGCCGCCTGCTTTCCTCCTGGCAACAAGACTTCATAAATGGACATCACATGCATCATCCCGGTTTTTAACCGGAGGCAGCTTGTATTGGAGGCAATCAAGAGTGTGCTCAAGCAAGAGTGCAGCCATGATATTGAAATAATAGTGGTTGATGATGGTTCAACCGACAACACCCCTGATGCAGTCCGGGCATCGTTTCCGGAAGTAAAGGTCATACAGACAGAGGGTGGTCTTGGCCCTGGAAGGGCAAGAAATATCGGGGCACAACATGCGTCAGGCCATGTACTAATGTTTCTGGACTCTGATGACCAGTGGCTTCCTCATCACGCTGAAGCTTTATACAGCCTGCTTACTGAAGACACCGGAGTTTCCTATGGCATAACCCACACAACAGACAGCAGTTCAGGAGAGGCGTTTCTGATACCGGATGACGATTCGGCTCCTTCAGGCAAGTGCCGCAGCCACCTTCTGAGGTGGTGTTTTCTGGTTCCATCTGCTGTTGCCGTTAGGGCAGAGGCCTTTCATAAAACAGGAGGATTCCCGCACATGGGGTTTGGAGAAGACTGGCTGTTCTTTATGAGACTCAGCAGAACATCTGAATTCGCATTTGCACCGCAGATCATAACAAAACGCCTGCTGCACAGGGAAAGTCTCTGTGCATCAGAAAACATAAGAGCAAAAATCGCAACAATGCTGAAATCCTTTTACATGGAAGCATTAGAGGAATCTGATCAGACAGCGTATCAGCGTTTTTTAACCCTTTACAGGCATGCCACCTCAGCAGGAGAAAAATGGAATACAGTTCAGGACTGGTACATGAGTTTAAGAAAGCACGGCCTGGTTTAAGGCAGGAGATCTCAACCCACAAGCATGACATTGCCCTTGGAGGAGGCAGTGATGTGCCTGCCCAGAAACCGGCATTTCAACTGGAACTTGATGAAGTTGGGATCTGCTCCAAGAAGGTGTGGGTCCTTCTCCCCCAGGGCCGCATGGGGTTTGACGCTAAGATAACGGTGAACCTGTCTCCTGGGCTACGGGGAATCCACATGTCGCGGATGGAACAGGCAATCTCCGAACTTTATTCCAGCCGATTCACTGACCTGAGAGACTATGCACAAAAACTTGCCTCTACCACCCTTTCCATGCAGGATGGAGACAAAAGCCGCGTGCGCCTCAAGGGGAGTGTGCCCCATCTCTGGCAGGCATGCGCAAGCAGGCATGTCTCTGTTGACTCTGTTGAAATAACCGCTGATGCCTGTGCCAGGCGGAAAGAAGACAACATAACTGTCAACACAGAAATCGGGCTCTGCATAAATCACATAACCGCATGCCCCTGCACCCAGGTTTACACAGAGGAGCTGTTTGGCAAAAACAGCTCTCCGTCTCCCATGCCTACACACTCCCAGCGCTCTTCAACCATACTTCTGGTTGAGGATTCAAAAAACGCTGTATCATACAGCGATCTTCTAAACTGTCTGGCAAATGCCCTTAATGTCACCCAGGACCTGCTCAAGAGGCCTGATGAGGCAGAAGTTGTATTAAAATCACATTACAGGCCGCAGTTTGCTGAAGATGCAGTTAGAAATGTGGCTGCAACATTTGCTGAGCTTTACGGGCATCGCCTTGAGCAAGACGCAAAAATACGCATTGAATCCCTTAGCCTTGAGAGTATCCATTCACACGATGTTATCTGTCGTCTAAACACCACTGCAGAAAAATTAAAGGAGATACTTGAACCATGATTCCTCCTTCACTTAAAAACTACGTACCGGAGTGGGCAGAGGGACTGAACAGGCCCTATGCCCTTACAATTGCAGGCTCAGACTCTGGCGGCGGGGCTGGCATCCAGCAGGACATAAGGGTTTTGGGCGCACTTGATGTATTTGCATCCAGTGTGATAACTGCGCTTACTGCCCAAAATTCCCACGGGGTTAAGGCAGTGATGGCAGTTGATCCTGATTTTGTCAGAGCCCAGCTGCAGGCAGTCATGGATGATATTGAGCCCAGGTTTATAAAAACAGGAATGCTTGTAAATGAGGCTGTAACCGCAACCGTAATAGGCATTCTTGCAGGTCATCCAGGAATTGTACTGGTAGTTGACACTGTAATGCTTTCAAAAAACGGTAAGGTTCTCCTTGACAATGAAGGGGTACAGGCAATGCGGCTTATGCTCTTTCCCCAGGCAGCACTAATCACCCCTAACATCCCGGAAGCAGAGGCATTAACCGGGTTGAAGATAAAATCCATTGAGGAGATGGAAACCGCAGCAAAGAGGCTTCATGAAGAGTCTGCCGGAGCGGCTGTGCTTGTAAAAGGGGGGCATCTTCCAGGCCCTGAAACAGTTGACTGCCTAGTGCATGAGGGCAAGACAAAACACTTCAGCTCAAAGCGCATTGATACCCCGCACACCCACGGCACAGGCTGCACACTATCTTCTGCCATTACAGCACTGCTTGCCCACGGCATTCCCCTGGAAGATGCGTGTGAAAAGGGAATTGCCCTTACCAGAAAGGCCATTGAAAACGCCTATCCCATGGGAGGTGGAACCGGGGTACTGGACATCTCCTGCTGGAAGGAAACAGATATTGTCCAAGCAATACATCGAGGCAACGATGCTTAACATCGGGATTATCGGTACAGGTAAACATGGCTCACGTTATGCCAATCATGTGGTTAATGACATGCCTGCCATGCGTCTTGCAGCCATCTCAAGACGAAGTGAGGAAGGGGAAGAACAGGCAGGACGCTGGAACTGCACCTGGCATAAAAACTGGCAGGACCTTGTAAGAGACCCTGAGGTTGATGCAGTCATCTCTGTGCTGCCGCCATACTATAATCCTGCGGTCGCCGCTGAGTGCTGTGCATTCAAAAAACCGCTTTTAATGGAAAAACCACTTGCCATCACCTATGCTGATGCAAAACAGATAACCCGGAGATGTGAAGCCACAGGCACTCCCCTTACCGTTGCCCAGACCCTGAGATACAACAGTGTAATACAGGGGCTTAAGCACAACTTTAACATGCTTGGAAAATGTTTTTCATTCTCCCTGAACCAGCGGCTTGAGCCCTCAACCCTGTCCTGGCTTGAAGACCCTGAACTTGCAGGAGCCGGTGTAATACTCCATACGGCTGTACACCTGTTTGATGCCCTTAGATTTATAACAGGCTATGAGATAAGGCGAGTCAGGGCACTGAGCCGTAAGATATACAATCCGAACCTGGAAGACATTGTACTGATACAGGTGGAGTGCTCCAATGGGGTCTGCGGTCAGCTGGATACAAGCAAAATTACCCCTGCAAGGACTGGCAGATTTGAATTTGTTGGGCAACATGGAATACTCTGGGGAGACCAGATCTACGGCAAACTTTCATGGCTTGAGGGGACCAGAGAAACAAAACTTACCTGTTCTCCTCCTGGCCCTACAATTGTAACCCTTCTTGATGAATGGTATAATTTTTTGACAGGCAACCATAGCAATCCTGTTTCCGGAAAAGAAGGGGCTGTTGCTGTGCAGGCATGCGAGGCCTGCTTGCGGTCTGTCCAGTCCGGAAACTGGGAAGAGCTTTGATGACATCAAACAACTTCAAGGGAGGTATGTAAAAAATGAAGGTACAGATCACCTACTGCATGAAGTGAAACTACAAACCAAGGGCCTCCAGGCTGGGGGAACTGCTCAAGGAAAAATTTGATGCTGACGTAGAACTTATAGGTGGCTCAGGAGGCATCTATGAGGTGGACGTAGATGGAAAAAACATATTTTCAAAGGCCAAGGCCGGACGTTTCCCTGAAGACCATGAAATCTTGGATGCAATAAACAAGCTCTTGGCTTAAGCATTTGCCAGATACACTATAATATATTCGTCTTTTGACATACTAAGCAACGAGATGGCAGCTATATAAGGTAACATCCCAGAGGAAGAATGCCTGAACTCAAACACTCGTTAGCACGGCTCTACCTGGACGAAACCAAATTCAACAGGGAAACCATTTATTCCAGGCAGCGGCCCCACATACTTCCTGCTGAGCCATTCAAGCGGTATCCCAAGGCTGAAAAGGTGCTGCTTCCGCGAAAATGGGATGGAGAGGAAAACAACTTCTGGAGCATACTGCAACAGAGGCGAAGCCTTCGCAAATACTCTCCCAAATCCTGGTCAATCACAGACCTGGCACTGCTGCTATGGGCATGTCAGGGGGTTACTGCCCAGGCCGGACAGTTCTACCTCCGCACTGCCCCCTCTGCCGGCGCGCTCTATCCGATAGAAACCTACGTGGCTGTAAACCGGATAAGGGATACTGAACCGGGCATTCTTCATTTTGACGTAAAGGGCTTCCAGCTTGAAAGGCTCACCAGTAAAAATCCTGCACAGGCAGTTGCTGATGCAGCCCTGGGTCAGGATTTTTTGGCAAGGGCACAGGTTGTATTTATATGGAGCGCAGTGCTCAGGCGGAACATGGCGAAATACGGTCACCGAGGACTCAGATACATTTTCCTTGATGCAGGACACATCTGTCAGAATCTGTGCCTTGCAGCACAGGCACTTGGAGGAGGTGCCTGTCCTGTTGCTGCATTTTATGATGATGAGATGAACAGCCTGCTTGGCATAGACGGCAAGGAGGAAACCGTTATCTACATGGCTGCAGCCGGGCTTAAACCATGAAAGACACAGGCAATCAGCCTTCCGGCATCCGTGCATCCTTAAGCTTAAGCTGAAGGGTGCGCCTGCCATTCCACACATTTATCCCCGGCTCGCACGCAACCTCCAGTTCTTCCCAGGGAAGGTCAGCCTTGTCACCGTGTCCCCAGCCAACGATCTCAACACCTGAAACCGGAGGGCTGCCATAAGAACCACTGCCGTTATTGCCAGATTCAAGGATTACCTTCAAATGCCCCTTACCCATGGTCCTGACATGCCTTACCCTGAAACCGTGTAGAGCAAAAAGCGGTGCCCGGTACCCGGGCCCGAACGGTTCAAGCTGCCGGTATGTTTCAGCAAATGAGGGGTGGACAAGCTGATCCACTGTAACTCTTGCATCAAGGCTCAGGGATGGAACAAAGTCCACCTCCCTGACTCTTGCCGCTGAGATTTCAGAAAGCATCTGCTGAAACCGGCTGATATTTGAGACAGAGAGTTTCATGCCGGCCGCAGCCCGATGTCCTCCGAACCTCTCAAGGCACTCGCTGCACCCTGAAAGCAGGCTGTAAAGGTCAAGTTCCTCTGGAGCGCGACCTGAACCAACCGCCTCATCACCATCAACAGAGAGGAGTACAACCGGCCTTGCCACCTTCTCCATGATCCTTGAAGCCACAATACCCACAACCCCTTTGCGCCACTTATCAGAGGCAAGGACATAGGCGTCCCGGCTTCCCATCTCCTGAACCATTGAAAGGGCATCACGCAGAATAATACGCTCCTCTGCCTGACGCTGGGCATTGAAGGCTTCAAGCTCCCTTGCTATCACCATTGCCTCCTTTTCATCATCTGTTACCAGGAGCCTGAAGGCTGTGCCTGCATGGTCCATACGGCCTGCGGCATTTATTCTTGGCCCAAGTCTGAAGGCAAGATGCATGGATGAGACTGTGCCGGAGACAGATGACACACTCTTGAGTGCAGAGATCCCCGGCCTTGCCCCAACTGTTGCCACCTCAAGGCCTGAGCTTACAAGGATTCGGTTATCACCAAGCAGAGGCACCACGTCTGATACTGTGCCAAGGGCCACAATATCAAGGTATTTTTTCAGATTTGGCGCCGGGATTTCATCAGTAAAAAAACCCTCTCTGTGGAGGAGGGTTCGAAGCGCCCTGACCAGACAGAAGGCAACCCCAACACCAGCAAGATGTTTGAAGGGAAAGGCACAGTCACCACGTTTTGGGTCAAGAACAGCAACTGCTTCAGGAAGACAGGAGCCTGGTTCATGATGGTCTGTAATGATCACATCAATCCCCTGCTCCCTGGCATACTTAACCTCCTCAAGGGCTGTTATGCCGCAGTCAACGGTGATTATCAGGGAGCAGCCCTGCTCTCCCAGCCTGTCTATGCCGGTCCTGTTAAGACCGTAGCCGTCGTTCTCCCTGTGAGGAGTATAGACTTGGGTTTTGACTCCAATCTCCTGGAAGAAAAGATACAGGAGCGCTGAAGCAGTGACTCCATCTGCATCATAATCACCAAATATGCCGATTTTCTCCCCGGCTCTTATTGCAGCCCTGATACGCTCAAGGGCGCGATCCATATCTGCCATGGAGAAGGGATCAGACAGTTGAGAGAGCCTGGGGGTTAGATGTTCCAGGGCCTGATCAGGGTCTGTTATGCCCCTCAGAACCAGGAAGGTGGCCAGGCCCTCAGGTATGCCTGTCTCCCTTGCAAGGCCGGCAACAATATCATTATCAGCAGTGGCAACCTTCCACCTCTGTTTAAGCAGTAACGATGACATGACGGCAAGGTTAATGGTCTGCTTTGCAGGTGTCAACGCGGGATTGCCGCACAGCCTGAAAACAGGGCAGCGGCTCTGGCCTGGGCGTTTTCAAATCCTGAATTTCTGCCCCAGTTTTGGTATGTGTATTTCAGTATTGTGAAGTTCAGACCGCAGATCATCTGCCAGGGCAGCAGAGGACCCAGGCTCGCCATGAACCACAAATATCTTTTCAGGCTTTGCCCTCCTTGCAAAATCAAGCAGGTGTCTCCTGTCAGCGTGGGCAGAAAATCCGTTAATCGTATAAACCCGTGCCTTAACAGATACAGGCTGACCGAATATCTTTACAGTATCAGCCCCATCCACAATCTTTCGTCCAAGGGAGCCCTCTGCCTGATAGCCTACGATGACAAGTGTGGTTGATTCCTTCCACAGCAGATGCTTGAGATGGTGCTTGATCCTGCCTCCTGTCATCATGCCACTTCCCGCAAGCACAATCTTCGGCCCCTGGATCATGTGAATTGCCTTTGACTCATCTGCCGTCTGGGTAAAGTGAAGGCCGGGAAACATGAACGGAGACTTCTGCTTACCCTCCCTGTCTGTAAATTCAAGGCGGCAGTAATCACAGTACTTCTGATAGAGCCTGGTAATGTCTATGGCAAGGGGACTGTTCAAAAATACCGGAATATTGGCGGAAAGCTTTCCAGCGCGCTTCATGTTTCCTATGTGAAAAAGAAGCTCCTGGGAACGCTCAAGGGCAAAGGTGGGTATAAGTACAGTCCCGCCTTTTTTGATAGTGCTCGTTATTGCCTCTTCAAGTTCCAGAACAGAATCTTCATAGGAGCGATGCTCACGGTTTCCGTAAGTGGACTCCATTACAAGCACATCAATGGGCCGCTCCGGCCTTTCAGGATCATTCACAAGGGGGCGGTCTCCATCTCCAAGGTCACCGGTGAAGAGCAGCCTTTTGCTCTTGCCCTTTTTCCCTGGATAATCAAGATATACCTGTGCTGAACCCAGAATATGGCCGGCCTCAACAGCATGGAACTGCACAGAAACCCCGTCGCCAAGCTCCACCTTCTCCTTTAACCTAACCGGCCTGTCAAAAAGGTCCATTGAGTAGTAAACATCATCAAAGGTATAGAGCGGTTTTTCAGCCTTTATTCCTGCCCTGATGAGCCTTTTCTGCCGCCACAGGAACTCCTCCTTTAATATATGCGCAGAATCCATGAGGATAAAATGGGCAATGTCCCTGGTGGGATAGGTGGTGAATATGTTTCCCTTAAAACCCTGATTGGCGAGAATGGGAATTCTTCCGCAATGATCAAGATGACCATGACTGAGGATAAGGGAGTGAATGTCTCGGGGATTAAAGCCAAAAGGCTTGTAATTAAGGCTTTCAACTGCCCAGGGCCCCTGGAAGGCACCTGCGTCAAGCAGTATCTTTCTGTCTCCAGTTTCTAAAAGGTGACATGAACCTGTCACTGTCCCTGCCGCACCATGAAATGATATTTCCGCCATCTTTGCCCCTTCCCTTCACACGCCGGATAGGTGTATTTTTTATTTTTTCTGACTACTGAACATTCCGGTCAGCATAACATAACCAATGCCTCGGACCCAAATAAGATACCTATGCACATCAGTTTCGTGGTATTATTACTTCATACATCCGGACGTGGAAAGTGAGGAAATATACAATTCAGGGCGTTTACAGCTTCAGTTCTTTCTAACTCATGAATTTTATAAGACAATGAATTATCTCAGAGAAAAAATCGAGCAGCAGGAAAGGGCAACTCTGTCTCAATTTGCAGAGCCCAGCAGCAGGGCAATTCGAAAAAAAAATGAAGAAATCCTTGCCTCTGACCACAGGAGCGCATTTTCCATTGATGCAGACAGGATTTTGCACTCCCTGGCATACACCCGCTACATTGACAAGACCCAGGTATTTTCCCTGATTCCCAACGACCACATCACCCACCGGGTACTGCACGTACAGATAGTTTCCAGAATTTCCAGAAGCATAGGACGTTTTCTTGGCCTTAATCTGGACCTTATTGAGGCAATAAGCCTTGGGCACGACATTGGCCATCCCCCTTTCGGGCATGATGGTGAAAAATTCCTTTCAAAGATCTGCAGAAGTTGCAGCATTGGCAACTTTGTTCACAGTTGTCAGGGGGTACGCTTCCTTAAAGACGTTGAACGCAAGGGGCAGGGGCTTAACCTCACCCTGCAGGTACTCGACGGCATCCTGTGCCATGACGGTGAGCGCCATCAGCAGTCCCTGAGCCCCAGACGGGGGAAAACCTTTGATGACCTTGAGCAGGAGCTTCAGGAAAAATCAGAAAGGCCCCACGTTGATTTTGTCCCAACAACCCTTGAGGCATGTCTTGTTAGGATGTGTGACACCATAAGTTACATAGGAAGGGATATTGAAGATGCAATCAGGCTTGGGCTTATAAAGAGGGATGAGATACCGGCAGAGTGCAGAAAGAGGCTTGGAGATACCAACGGAAAGATAGTTTACAACCTTGTGGAAGACCTTATTCAGCACAGCCAGAATACAGACTGCATCTCCTTCAGCAGCGAAGTGGCAGACCACCTTAAACTGCTCAGAGATTTCAATATGGAAAGGATTTACATGAATCCGTTGATAAAAACAGAGACAGCAAAAATTGAAAATCTGTTCAGCATGCTGTTTGAAAGGCTTGTTAATGACGTAAGACAGGGAAACAGAAAGAGCCCCATTGTAAGCAGCTACCTTGAGGGCATGACAGAGGAGTATATGGAGGCAACCTCTGAAGAAGAGAAGGTTCGTGATTTTATTGCAGGCATGACCGATGCCTATTTCCTGCGGTTTGCAAGGGAGATGCTGCTTCCATCCACCCTGCCGGAAAGATTTGATGGCAAAAAGAGCCGGATAGCCTGATTACAATCCTCTCTGGCCCAGAAGCGATACCATAACCTCAACTTCACCCCTGGGAATACCTGTGGCATCGGCTATCTCATCAACGGAACGCCCTTGAGCCCACAAGTTGCGCACCTCATCATTTGATGAAGCACCTGATGCCGGAGGTGACTGCATTTTGGATGGCCCCTTTTCACTGCCGGCCATGCCTGAGTCCTCCATAATCTCTTGGATTTTAGCGGCAATGCGCTCATTTTTGGCCACAGTGCGGTTCAGCTGCTCACACAGTTCATGGCTTTCCTTAAGCGCCTTGAGCAGGGTTTCAAACTTGCCAGGATCAAAGCCGGAGATTCGCTTTAAAAGGAAGAGCACAATAAAAATAAGTACCAGATCCAGGACAATCTGAAGGATAGCAAAAATTACAGGCAGGGTAAGTGGAAGATTAAAGATGCTGCCAAGTTCTGCGACTATCTGATCCATTATATATTTTTATCCTAAGACAGCCTCAGGCTGAAAGTCTAACCTGAATTGAGCGTTTCAAAAGCTTGAAAAAATGATTTTATACGATATTAATACGATATTAAAAGGAGTTATATCTATCATACTCTTCAATTTTTGAAACCCTTCGGGATTGCCGGATTCACTGCATCTCCTTTGTCAGAGGAATTCCCATATAGCC
>JALWJV010000016.1 GCA_026996955.1 Deltaproteobacteria bacterium | reverse complement strand
CCAAAGCCCTGTACTGCGAAGCACGCTGTCTGTCTCATCAGGCCGCTTCCAGTAGCCGGACATTATATTGTCACCCCGTGCTACAATCTCTCCCCTTTCCCCCCGTGGAACCGGCTTACCATCCTTGTCCAGAAGCTCAAGCTCAACACCGGGTATGGCAATACCAACTGACCCTGGTTTTCGCTCAAGGTCCTCAGGTGGGAGATAGGAGAGCCTGGCCGAAGCCTCGGTCTGCCCATACATGATAAATATTTTCACATCCGGAAATACCTTTTTTAGCTCTACAGCCACTGCCGGAGACATGGGCGCCCCGGCCTGAGTAACATAGCGCAGGGACGGGAAACTGTACTGGCGTATTGCAGACCTGTGAAGCAGTATGGAAAATGTGGACGGCACCCCGGAAAGCCCTGTCACCTCATGCTCCTTCATCTGATCCAGTATTACATTGGGATACATGAAATTCTGATTAACAGACAGAGACGCCCCGGCTGCAACATGGGTGAGCATAATGGAGTTACCGTATGAATAGAAAAATGGCAGAACTGCCATAACCCGGTCATTATGGGAAATATCAAGATATTCTATGATTGAGCTGGTATTTGCTCTCAGGGCAAGATGATTTAGCATTACCCCCTTGGGGCTTCCGGTAGTGCCGGATGTGTATATAATCTGTGCCAGATCACAGGGAGAGCGCCACACCTGCCTTATATCCTGAGGCAACAGCCCTGCTGAAAGAATTGATCCAAGATTATGGCATTGCCTGTTACCAAGGGATGCAGGAGGCTCTTTTCCGGAAATTGCCACATGCTTCAGGTCTGAAATATCTTCAAGGCTTGCACTGATAACCCTTTGATATTTACCATTTGCAAACAGCACAGAGGCTTCGCTGTCATTGAGGGTGTATGACAAACTTCTGCGGGAAGTCTGGGAGTTCAACCCTACAACCACCCCGCCAGCCATAAGCGTTCCAAAATAGGCAGCAAAATATTCCAGCGGGTCTTCAGTGAGGATTGCCCCCCGAAATCCCCTGTCCAGATCAAGGCCATTCAGCCAATGTGCTACGGAACATGAAGCAGATAGCAGCTCCCTGTAACTGACTGTCTTGCCACCGTACAGCAGAACAGGGCTTTCAGGATACCTTTCTGCTGATGCCAGCAAATAATCATGCACTAACATAAGTTAAAACAACCAGCATACGAGGTACAAAGTTTACTGCTTCTGCTTTCGATCAATAAAAGAAGCTATGAGATTAACGCTGTCAAGATTTTCAGGTATGAGTTCTTCATCATCTATCTTGAATTCAAAAGTCTCCTCAAGCCACTCAACAAGCTCCAGTACACCTGTTGAGTCAATTATTCCCTGTTCAAGAAATGATGCGTCATTATCAAGGTCTTCTTCACTGGCATCAAACAGAAAATTTTCAAAAATAAATTCTCTTATCTTTTTTACATAATCATCAGACATCATATTTTCCTCCCAGACTTTCAAGCTGACCTCCCAAATCAGCTCGATATTTTCTCCTCTCCATTACTACACATTGAAACATGGCATCCTAGCCTGAAGCACCCTGAACCTTGACATTATCCAATGTTTCAGGGACATCAATTCGAAAATTTTCTACAAACCTGTCATGCAGGATCTGTGTGGACAGAACACCAACAAACGCCATATTTTCCCTGAACCCCTGCCTGGCCTTCTTGCGGCATTTTTTGATAAGCCTTGAGACCGCTGAAAAATTGAACAAACCGGCCTTTTTAATCTTCTCCTCTGAGAGATAATAT
>JALWJV010000015.1 GCA_026996955.1 Deltaproteobacteria bacterium | reverse complement strand
GGGGGTGCTATCTTCCTTACAATGCCGGAGATGCCCGGAGGAAGGATCACCCTGTGAAGCATTGCCTCGGTCTCCTGCACTGTGCCCAGCACCGCTCCCTGGCTCACACCCTGACCTGCCTTGACCACTGGCCTAAACTCCCATACCCGCTCCCTTGAAAGGGCCGTTCCGGTCTTTCCCCTGCGGACAAAATTCCCCCACCTCTCCCTGAGCTCTGCAAGGGGGCGCTGGATGCCGTCAAAAATCTGCCCCACAAGACCTGGACCAAGCTCTGCATAGAGCGGCATACCCTGTCCCTTTATCTCAGCCCCTGGCTTAAGCCCCGTGGTATCTTCATATACCTGGATTGTGGCAGTCCCCCGGTCAAGCCCTATCACCTCCCCGGTAAGCCTCTCCTCTCCCACCTCCACCATCTCGTTCATGGAAAGCATGTGGCCCCCGGAGGCCTTTACCACAGGGCCGCTCACATAGGTGACCTTAGGCCCGGCGCTGCTATTACTGCCATCCATATTCATCAATCTCCCCTGAAAAGACGCTCTGATACCAGGGCACGTATCTGCGGCTCCATTCTCTTCAAAACCGTATCAAAGGAGAGATCTACAAGCTGCCGCCCGTTATCTGCTGCGGCAAGTATCCCTCCGGATATGCCAACAGGATCTTCAGACACCTTCAGACGCCCCCTTACCTCTTGAGGAAGAACGGAAACAGCCTGGCTGATGTACTCCCTGTCCCGGCCTGCCCCCCTTATCACCACGCTGCCCCTGACATCCTTCATGATATCCAGGGCATTTGTGATCATACCCTGAAGGAGCTCAACGTAGCTCCCAGGTTCTTTCTCTCTCATTGCCTCAAGGCCCTGCCGTCCAGCCCTGATCACAGCGTCCAGAATCTCTTCACGCACGGCCATAACCATGCGCCTTGACCGAAGCTCTGCCGCATCAACCACACGTCTTGCATCCTGAAAGGCCTGCCTCTTGAGACGCAGCTTTTTATCTTCAAACTCCCTTTTAAGCTGCTGGCGTCCCTGCTCAACAAGCCTCTCATATTCTGATCCGGCCTGTTCCCTGATCTTCTCTGCCTCTGAGGCTGCCCTTTTCCCAACTGCGAGACACAGCAGTTCAACTGCATCAGGAAGTGCCATTTCACCTATCCTTTAAGCATTGCCGCAATCTTGCTCACAGCAGACACCCGAGTCCCCATCTCACCATTGATATCAGGTATCTCGATGAACAGGGGCAGGTGTATCTCACGCATCATCTCTTCAAACCGCTCCCCTGCTGCCCGGGCAAGCCTTTCGGTTACAAGGACTATCCCTGTATCCGGCATGTCAGCAGCCTGTTCCACCAGGGACAGGACATTTTCACCCCCACCTGGAGTGAGGGTCTCAATGCCTGCAAGCCTGAAGGCAAGGGCTGTGTCTGAATCGGTAATTGCGACTATTTTCATGTTATAAAGGTGTCAAGGCCTGTTTCTATTTAGCGTAGTGAATGGTCTTGTTTTTCCGTTCCGGAGAATAATTTCTTGTTTTTCTAAGGCTTGCTACGCCAAAATCGCGAAACTCGCTCGTGCCTCGCTCAGACAGACGCGATTTTTTGGCTACGCTTCACCAAGAAAAACTACGAAATTATGCAAAGTCACTCCAAAACAAAACCATTCACTAACCCTTCTCACCATTAATATGCTGAACAGTTACCAGGGCCACTTATATCTTGCCCAGTATCATTATGGCGATGATAAGGCCATATATTGCAATCCCCTCTGCAAGTCCAAGGAATATCAACGCACGCCCGCTAACCTCAGGACGTTCACTAATTGCCCCCATGGCGGCGGCTCCCACAAGCCCCACTGCTATCCCCGCGCCGATTGTAGAACTTCCCACAGCAAGGGCAGCACCTATATAACCCCACTTTGCAGAGCCGTCAGAGGCAGCCTCCACATTTTCAGCCGCAAGGGCCAGTGAAGGCATTGCCCAGAGCAGTGTGGTAACCAGGGCGCCCAGGATATTCTTGTAATTCATCGCACTTCCTCCTGTTTGACCAGGGGCTGAAAGGGCCTTCCTCCGCCCCTGAAAAACTTGCTGAAAAACTCATAATACTCAAGCCTGATAATCTGTATGGAGACCACCATGCCTTCAAGAAGTATTATCACAATATTCCCGGCAACAAGCGTAAGCCAGTATCCAGCCCCCCTGCCACTTCCCTGTGCCACCATGTCTGCAATGGCAAAGACACCGGCAAAAAGGGCTGCATGGGTAAGGGCAAAGGCAGCCACACGCACAAATGACACAGTATTAGCAAGGAAACCAATGATACTGTCAAGTGCCTCGATTATGGACTCTATGACCATTGAGGCAATGCCCTGCTCTGCCCGCGTGCTTTTGCTCTTGCCGCGTTCCCTTCGCCTTCTTAATATGGCACGGACAGGCCGTTCGACTATCATTACCAGAAGCAGCACTGCGCTTATGACCTTTGCAGCCATAATTTCAACAGGGGCAGGGGGGCCTGCCATGACGTACCTGATGCCAAGCCCTGCAAGCAGCCAGTAAAGAAGTGCCCCCACCACCCCGCCTGCAGACAGGAATTCCTGAAAATTCCTGGTCCTGAGCATATTGATTATATTCAGTATAAATCCCAGGCTTATCATGCCAACGCCAATGTAAACAGAGAACATCATAAACCTGTTTATATCCTTCATGGGATGAAGCCATATTGCCGGGATAATGTCTTCCACTCCAAATATGCTCCCGTACAGCACCCCGAACACCATGGATGAGACCCCGCACTCCATGAGGATTATGCCGTAATCCATGTAGCGGTAGAGCCTGCGGAACACATAGAGGCCCGCAATAAAGAGCACCAGGCCGTGGCCAACATCCCCGAACATCATACCGAAGAGGAGAACAAAGCTTAACGCCAGAAAGACCGTGGGTTCAACCTCCCTGTAAGAGGGTGTGCCGTAGAGAGATGTGAGTTTCTCAAAGGGACGAATAAGAAGCGGATTATTGAAGAGTATGGGTATCTTCACAATACCTTCCCTGACCTCCCTTACGTCCTCGGGGTCAACACTCTCCACGATTGCTCTGCCACGGGTGGCCTTCATAATGGCATCTTTGAGCCTTGGAAAGATTTCAATGGGAAGCCAGCCCGTGACAAGATAGGTGTGATCTATCTTGCCGAATTTTGACTGGGCCTCCAGCAGAAGCCTTGCCATAAAGGCCTTTTCCCGCATGAGAAGAAGTGCCTTCTGGAATCTTTCCCTGAAAGCCTCCTTTTCTTCCCGGGCCTGGTGGGCCTTTCTTTCAAGGGCAGGCAGTTGTTCCTTAAGCCCCTCTATTACCTCTGAAACCGTGCCCTTAAGGCCTGAAGGTATCTCAATTTCTTTGAAAAATGCGCTCTTGAGTGCCCTCTCCAGCACCTCCCTGTCCTCATTAAGGCAAAATGCAGCAAGGACGAACCGGTCCCTATTACGGCTTATGGTTATCAGGCTGTGATGTATGTCAGACAGGCTCTCCTCGAGCCTTGGCATGTTATCCGCAGGAAGGACACCGAAAGTGCAGTAAACAAAACGAAGCCTTGAAAGCCTTTCAAAATCTATATCAGCAGGCCCGAGCATTGAGAGCCTGGAGATAAGTTCCTCTGTTTTTACAAGCTCCTTTGCCGCCTCCCTCCCCCTTACCAGGCACCCTGACACCTGGTTTTCCATGTCAGCCAGGGTCTCTTCCATATAGAAGATATCCTTGTCGGGTATGGGGGCCTTTTCAAGCGCCGGCACAGGCCCCTTTATCTCAAGCTCTCTTACAAGAGAGGCAATGCTCTTCAGGACATTGTCATACCTGTCAAGAAGATCCGAAGGCACCCCTGCACTGTATCCAAGCTTTCCAAGCCTGGTTTCACTGATGTTTATCAGGTGGAGGAGTTTAAAATCACCAAGTATGCCCATAACCCTGGACATATACTCCTCAGGGACATGAATAGTTACACGAAAGAGCTTAACCGGCCTGAACAACCCCTTCTCCTCCCAATGAATCTCCTGACTTCAGGAGTATGCCTGGCACAAGTTCTGCCTGTGACATCTGGTACTGAGTTGCCTTTGCCTGAAATAGCCTGACCAGACTCCTTACCTCAATCTCCTTTTCAATAAGGTGGGCTACCTGGACACCCAGATGAAATGGATAACCAAGAAATGCCCGCCTCATACGCCTGAGGAGCCAGTCCTCAAGTGCCATCCTGAGTCCGGGGATATCCTCCGTACCTTCAGCAGCAAGACGCATCCCCAAAGGCAGCAGTTTGATCAAAGCCTGCAGATTCTTGGCCCTTGCAAGGGCATGCAGGCCCTTTATGGTAAGACTGCCGCCGGAATAGCTGTAATTAAGGGCCTCCTCAGCACTCAGGCCGTAAACAAAACGGATGCGGGCAACATGGCAGATGTTAACCACATCAACATAACTGTTAACCACATCCACAACCGATGTCCTGTCCCTCCTGCTTCGCACCCCGTGAACCGCACTGTTAATCTGCCTGAAACAGACAATGTCAATTGCCATCTCCAGAGGGAAGATCCTTCCCTGGGCATCAACCTGGGAAAGGGCATGTCTCAGCATGGGACCATAGACCGTCTCAGCAAGGAACTTTACTGCATCACCCAGGGAATCCTGCTTCCACAGGCTGTTAAAGGGCAGGCTGGAAAGTTTTTGGTCAAGGGGATAGAGGAGATGGGAAACCTGGGATTTTTTTAGCCCTGAAAACAAAGCTCTCAGGACAATTTTGAGATTTTCTGCCTCGAACCGGGCTGCAAGGGCGCGTACAAGGCCAAGTGAATCATTATCAGGAATTGACCGGATTATCTTCCTGTAATCATCAAAGAGTGCAGCAAAGATGAACCTTTCAAACTGCTCATGGTCCTGCTGCCTGGCTGAAAGCAGTCTTGATACCCAGGGGGCATAGGGGGTGGAGGAAAGGTATCTTAAAAAGGCTGGTGGGTCCTTGGTGGTCTCAAGGATATGCCAGTCAGAGGGTTTAAGTCTCCTGGCATGCATGGTACGGGTCTTGGCGTTAAGATATGAATACTTCAGGGCAGCCCTGAGCATTATCCCCTCCCCGTGAACCGTCAGTGCCCTGTGGCATTACGGATAAACATGGAAACCAGTTCCCTGGCCAGATGGTCTTTGTGACGGCCTAAACGCCCCTTCAGGGCATCACAGTACTCTTTTGCCTCCTCTTCCAGTGCGTTGGCCTTTTCAGAGGCACTGTCAAGAATTCCTGCCAGTTCATCTTTCCGGAATTTATCCAGCTCTTTTGAATACTGCTCCCTGAGTCTCTGGATCTCTGTATCTGCCGAGGCAACAAGCTCGCCTGCCTCACGCCTTGCCTTTTCCACCAGCGCCCTGCCATTCTCATCACAACTGAATATTCTTTCAATTTCCGGAATTGGCACAAGCCTGTCCCCCTGATGCTGGCATAAATCTTAAAAGAGCTGAACCGCAAAGGCGCAAAGGACGCAAAGAAAGTTCTCTTTCCCCACAACCAGTGGGGAAAGGCATTCAATTAACTGCATGTCACTATTTATTTTAGGCACTGTTTCAATATTTGCAAGAAACGGGGTGGGAGATGAAAAGAGGAGGAGGGAAAGGGCGTTCCCAAACCGCAGTCCGGGAACGGTTTTCATAGCGCTACCTCTCATGCCCGGCAAGATTAAGGGTAGAGCAGGAACCTGACTGACACTGCCGATGCTCAACGAAACTCCCGGCTGATGTCTTCCTGAGCATGGAGCTGTCCGTCTGTGAGGTGGACTTGACACTGCCACCTACACTTATGTTAGAAGCGCTCATGAGCTTACCAACATCAGGGCTCTGGCACTTGGGACAACGGACATTTTCCATCTCGGCCTGGCTCATAAGAAGAAGCTCAAACTCATATTGACAGCTTTCACACTTGAATTCATGTATAGGCATTTTTACTCAATCCCCCGTGAAAATATTCCTGAACCCGACATCTCACGCAACACTTCACCAGTTCAGGTCTGATTTGTGCCTAATATAATCAGGACACAAAAAAAGGGAAGGGGCTTTACAAAAGCCCCTTCCCTGATTGGGTACTTGGATTATGTGAATATTCGGCTTAGAAATAAACCTCAAATGTGAGATAGAGGTTGTCCATATGCTCTACAGGAGCACCACCAAATGCGGTAGTATAATCCGCTGAACGAGGATCAGTCATGTCAACATCGTCAACATCCACGGGACGACCCATCCAGTTTCCGCTTCCTGTGTAATTGAACCAGTAGTACTGGTAACCTGCACGGATAAATGCCTTTGCATACTTGGAGAGAGGATTTTCAGGAATATCCCAGATCCAGTACACCTCTGCAACGTGACCGCGTGTGGCAAGTTTGCTTGAGTAAACGTCATCTGCAGCAGGAGTGAAGTTAATCCAGTAACGGGACCCGTAGTTGTACTCAAAACCGATCTTTGAGCTCAGCATTTCAACAGGTACACGAGCACCAACATAAGCTGCCCAGCCCCAGTGATTCTGTTTGGTTTCACCAGGATTGGTAAGCAGGCCATAAGATTCGTGTACACCATTATTGGTGTCCCTGTCGTCTGTGCGACTCAATCCACCACTTACAAACCAGTTTACCCCCCGGAACTCATCCATATAAACAAAGCTGGCATGGTAGATATCACCAACTTCATCACTGGCGTCAGTCTTTAACGGTAAATTATACACACCATTAGCTGACGATGAATAAGTCATGGAGGTCATACCTTCCATCATGTTAGGAAGACTTGCTGCCCGGAACAGCTGCAGATTGGCAAACCTGTGGGCCTCCTTGTCGTTTATGATATCCCATGAAAAACCGTAAAGATCTGAATCTGCAAGGTCACCAGAATTATTTCCTGAGTAATCCAGACCAGCCTCATAACCACGACCATAACAGAAACGGAATTTGGCTCCTGGGAAGTAGAGCTCGTCTCCAGCCCAGCCTATTGTTGCACCATCAAAGGTCCAATCGACTCCAAGGGCAGTTGGAGTGGCATAGCGGCTGTCGTAGTTGTAGCGGAGCTGTGCTGGAGGACCGTCAACAGTGGGGCGACGACCTACAGAAATCCACATGGGGAGGTCAAAAACATTAACCCAGTTTACATAAGCCATCTCAACACGCAGAGTGTTATCATTGGGACGACGGCTCATATTCGGGTCATACGTGAAACTATTCATCGGGAAGAGACCGGAAGCGGTTTTGTCAGCAGACTCCATGCCCCAAATCTTGTACATGGTGACACGGCCCTTGAAGGTGATATTGTCTGTTGCCTTGACCTTCATGCCAAGACGCAGGCGGTTGGTGTACAGGGTATCATTAGTGATGCGCTCACCCCTCGTGTCAGTGCCTGAAGTATTGACATAACCATTAGTATCCAGCCGAGTAGAATCCAGCCTGAACCGATAGTCACCGAATACCTGGAAACGGTTCACACCATTGGTGTTGATCTCCTCAATGCCGTCTGCATTTTCGTCAACCGTGTCTGCAAGCTCATCCTGTTTCTCAGCAAGCTCACCCTGCTGTGATTTTACCCTGTTGAGCTCTGCCTTTACGCTTTCAAGCTCCCGGGTAAGCTGATCCAGCCTCTGGAGAAGCTGATCACTGCTTGGAGAAGCATATCCCCCTGCAATGGCCCATGCTGGTGCCATGAGAGAAAATGCAATAAGTCCTAACCAGAATTTCTTCATTTGGTGTTCCCTCCTTTAAGTAAAAAAATGATTAAGAACAACTCAGCAAATGTTAACACTACCTAAAACTACCCTAAAATTGCTTATATATTAGCAACACGGAAAAGTCAAGCTTTCATTGCAGTTATCGGCGTTTGAGAGAAATTTTAACATTTTCGAAACCTCAGAAAACTTGCAACACAACAATTTGTTAGCATGCTAACATTCTGCCCCAATATGTAGCCATCACAGCGCCATGTAATGGCCGTTGCCTGGAAGAATAATAACTTTTTTGCTGTCACAACTAAATTTCACAACAACAGCCATTTACACTTCCTTCGGCATATAAAAAACTGTTCTTTAACAAAAAATGAATAATTTTTTGAATTTTTGAACTTTTTTGTAACTGTAAGCTCAAGTTGAAAGCAGGAGCCTGGGAAC
>JALWJV010000014.1 GCA_026996955.1 Deltaproteobacteria bacterium | reverse complement strand
AAGTGCCAGATTCCGCATCGTAATATCCTCGCGATTACAGGTAGCCCAATTCATTTTTGCAGCTCTGTTCCAGCCCTCAGGCCCACACAACAGAGCAGAACAGGGCAGAATCATGCCAGGGGATTACAGCGCAAACAGTGCAGGAAGGCAAGCAATTACGTTTCAGGAGTCTTTATATGGAAAACAAAATCAAAAAAATCCTCGTCGCCAACAGGGGTGTGCCGGCTGTACGAATCATGCACACGTGCCGTGACCTCAAGATTTCAACTGTGGCAATTTACAGTACACCAGACCGGCTGTCGCACCATGTAATGGTTGCAGACAAGGGGGTGCACATCGGTGAAGCCCCACCCATTGAGTCATATCTCAACAAGGAAAAGATCATAGACACTGCCCTGAAGGAAAAGGCGGACGCAATACATCCGGGCTGGGGCTTTCTTGCTGAAAATGCCGAATTTGCACAGATGGTAAAGGATGCTGGCCTCATCTGGATTGGCCCGGAGCCAGGCGTTATCAGGAGCATGGGCGACAAGATAGAGGCAAAAAAGATTGCCATTCGTGCCAATGTTCCCACCATTCCAGGCATCAGTGATGTAAAGGATGTAAAGCAGATCAAGGAATGGATGAAAAACGAGCAGGTCACCTATCCTATAATGATAAAGGCGTCTGCAGGTGGCGGCGGCAAGGGCATGGTCAAGGTGGAGAAGGACAGTGAACTTGCCGGAGCCCTTGAGCAGGCACGTTCAGAGGCTCGCAAGGCCTTTGATGACGACAAGCTCCTGGCTGAAAAATACATTGAACGCGGGCGCCATATAGAGGTACAGATCGTAGCAGACATGCACGGCAATGTTTATCACCTGTGCGAGCGTGAATGTACCCTCCAGAGGCGTAACCAGAAAATAATTGAAGAGGCGCCCTCACCCTCTCTGAATGACAACCTCAGAAACGAAATCTGTTTTACTGCTGTGCGTCTCATGCGGGAGATCGGCTACACCACAGCAGGCACGGTTGAGTTCATATTTGACTCTGAAACCCAGAAATTCTACTTCCTTGAGGTGAACACCAGGCTGCAGGTTGAGCATGGCGTTACAGAGCTTATAACAGGCCTGGACATCGTTGAGCTGATGATAGACGTGGCCCGTGGCAAGAAGTTCTGTTTCAAGCAGGCTGATGTACACCCCAACCGCTGGGCCCTTGAAGTCCGAATCAATGCCGAAGATCCAAAGACATTTGCGCCCTCCTTTGGCACAATCACCAGGCTCCAGATACCCCAGGGCCCAGGCGTGCGCATTGCCCAGGGTGTTTATGAAGGTGCGGACATACCTCCATATTATGACTCCCTCTTCATGCTCCTGCTCACCGCAGGCCGCAACAGGGACAGCGCAATCAGGGCAATGGACAGGACACTGAGCCGCAACCTGCGTATTGAAGGCATCAAGACCATTACCCCGCTGCTCCTTGCAATTATCAGGCACAAGGCATTCCAGGCCGGTGACTTCTCCACCAAGTTTATTGAAAATCACATGGATGAGCTTATCTCCATGTTCAGGGTAAAGGATGCCCAGGATGAGGCTTTGAAGATTGCTGAGTATGTTGCCAAAATTTCAGCCCTTGGTCCCCAGGAGTGGATGTAATTATGAAGAAATTTGAAAAGAAAATGTTCAGGCCAGGCATGAAGCCTGCTGAGATAGTAAATAAACTCAGAGACCTTGACGGTGTTGCCATCACCTGCACAGGCATGAGGGATGCAGGTCAGTCGGACTACAAGAACCGTCACAGAATATATG
>JALWJV010000013.1 GCA_026996955.1 Deltaproteobacteria bacterium | reverse complement strand
TATTGAAGGAAGGTTGGTAAAAGGTCTTGTTTTTCCGTTCCGGTGAACAATTTCTTGTTTTTCTAAGGCTTGCTTCGCCAAGAAAAACTACGAAATTCTTCATAGTCACTCCAAAACAAGACCATTCACTACGCTGAACAGTTACTCAAAACAATTATCGCCCTTGTAACCCTCCAGGCTAATATTGCACAAGACTTACAATTGAAAAAGGGGAGAAAGCATGAATACAACATCCTGGTTTTGGCAAATAACAATTTTGGGCCTCTACTCAATCATCTTCTGCCTGTCCCCCATAGCTGTGTGGGCAGAGGTACCGGGCCTTATCAACTACCAGGGAAAGATTTTTCAAAACGGCAAGCCGATTACAACCGATCCAGAGTCTCCGTTGCCAGTGATTTTTCGCCTGTATAATTCTCCGGAAGAAGGCACTCTGCTTTACGAAGAATCACAGAATGTGGAAGTCTCAAACGGTATCTACTCAATCCGGCTTGGCCTGTATCCTACAGCCAATGGGGAGTACAGCAACCTGTTTGACGTAGTTGCCATGGCAGAAGATATATGGCTTGAAGTTGAAATAAACGGCGAAATTCTTAAGCCTCGCCAGCAGATTACCAGTTCAGCCTATGCGTTAAGGGCAGGAGATGCTGAAGTAGCTGCTACTGTAATAAACAACTCCATTACCTCAGACTCCATAATCAACTCCTCGATAACAGAAGCAAAACTTGCTGATGGAGCCGTAACCCTTGCAAAACTTTCAAACTCCATGTGCAGCCAGGGCGAGATGCTGGTTAAGACAGAAACCGGCTGGACATGCGGCACTCCTGCCCTGCCACTCTGCCAGGATGGTGATTTTATTAACTGCTACAGCGGCCCTCCCCAGACTATTGGAGTTGCATCCTGCCGGGCTGGCATACGCTACTGTAATGCTGGACACACAGGTTATGGCCCGTGCACCGGCCAGGTGCTCCCTGAGGCTGAAATATGCGACGGTATAGACAACGACTGTAACGGCAAGGTGGATGACAATGTCACCGGCACACCAGCGTGGTACCAGGATGCTGACAATGACGGCTATGGAAACCCTGCGGGTATGATCCGTTTCTGCCCGGGACAGGAGCAGCCTGGTTACGTTCAGAATGCAGATGACTGTGATGATTCATCCTTTGCCGTTAATCCGGGGTTTGGCGAACGCTGCGATGGCAAAGACTCAAACTGTGATGGTGAAGTTGACAACAACTGCGTAAACACCGCCTGCACCGAGGATGAAATCAACCAGGTTGTAAACGGAGAATTTGGAGTATCATCCGGATGCCTTAATGCCGGCATGGCCCTTGTAAACTGCATGCAGACCAATCACTGTGGTGAACTCTTATCCCCTGACCTTGACTGCATGAGGGCTCACTGCGCCTCTGAATGGGAAACTGCCATGGGCAGTATACCGCCTGAATGTCACAGCGGGGACACAAGGCCCTGTGGCACTGATGAGGGAGAATGTCGGACAGGAATCGAAACCTGTTCAACTGGCAATACATGGAGCGGAATATGTGACGGAGAAATTCCCCCTGAACCGGAAATCTGTGATGGACTGGACAATAACTGCGACGGTGTTGTTGACAATCCGGAAACACCACAGTGGTGTCTGGATGCTGACGGTGACCGCTACGTGGACGGCTGTGTTGAGGAATGCGAACAGCCAGGCGATGAGTGGATACCTTACACAACCATTCTGGCCGAAGGAGATTGTGACGACAGGGATCCTGAAATCAACTATGGTGCCCAGGAACTCTGTGACGGAATTGATAACGACTGTGATGGCACAATTGATGAAAACTTTCCAAATCTCGCAACGGTTTGTGACACAGGGATGCAGGGTGCATGTAAAGAGGGCATATTCGTCTGTTCCTCAGCAGGAGATACGGTTGTCTGCCAGCAGACAGTCTGGCCTGAGCCGGAAATATGCGACGGGATTGACAACGACTGCGACGGGGATGTGGATGAAGATCTGAACGGGTCAGGGGAGGCTTGTGATACAGGTCTGCAGGGAATATGCGGACCTGGCACAATGACCTGTATTGGAGGCGTGATGATATGCCAGCAGAATCTCGCTCCACAGCCTGAAGACTGCGACGGCATTGATAACGACTGTGATGGAACAGTGGATGAAGGTCTTAATGGCGCAGGTCCCCTTACTACTAATCAGCAGGGAGTGTGCCAGGGAGCCAGGCAAAGCTGTTTTTCAGGCAACTGGACTGATTATTATGACATAATTCCCTCCTATGGCCTTGAAATTATAGACAACTGGAACTGTGATGATGGACTGGACAATGACTGTGACGGCATGATCGACAGCAATGATACGGGTTGTAATTAGAGCAGACAAATTGAGTCCTAGATTGAGCTTGAAATTCATATAATACATCAAAAGTGAGGAAAAAATGCAAAACAAATTATTGCTGGCTTTCATGCTGATATTAGTATTTTTTTCTGGAGCAATTGCGGCCCCTGAAATAATCAACTACCAGGGAAGACTTTTGCAAAACGGTGTTCCCCTTACCACTGATACCCCGATCCCCATTACGTTCAGCATTTTTCCTGAGGAATCTGATACAGGGAGCAGTCCCGTTTGGCAGGAGACACAGGATGTTTACGTTCAGAACGGTACATTCTCAGTAAAACTGGGAGCAATAAATCCACTCGTTCAGACACTGTTTGATGATACTGCCGGGGAATACTGGCTCGAGATAACTATTGACGGAGAGACACTTTCTCCCAGGCAAAGACTTACAAGTGTTCCATTTGCCATTAATGCAGCCTCACTTGATGGCCATACTGCATCAGAACTTGATCAATCCTCCCATACAGAAAGGTCAGACAACCCACACAACGTAACTGCGGCACAGGTTGGTGCTGCTACCCTTGACGATATAACCTGGGAGAATCTTAAAAATTATCCGGGCGAGAGCGACCCAACGGTTAATCCCTCTGTAAAAGACGGGGTTTCCTGGTCAGAAATCACAGACAAACCAGAGGGCTTTACAGACAATATTGATAACGATTCCGGCGGAGACATCACCGGGATAGCGGTAGGAACCGGTCTGGTCGGTGGCGGTACTCAAGGTGACGTAACCCTGCAGATGGCCCTTCCTCTGGAACTAAGCATTTCAACTTCTGAGGGGAACAGGGCCGTTATCAAGGGTTCCAACAGCGGAAATGGTTATGGTATTTACGGTTGGAGTGCTTCCAATTACGGCATCTTTGGGTACAGCACTGGCAGCGACGGCATATTTGGTTACAGCACTGGCGGCAGTGGAGTATCAGGTACCAACGGTGCTTCCGGTAATACTGGGAGCCTTGGCACAGGCAGAAACGGCGTTGAAGGCTCTGGCACCGGAACAGCAGCAGGGGTTTACGGAAGCAATACAAACGGCAATCTGGGCTATCTTGGAGGTCCTGAATATGGCGTTTACGGATTTGCCAGTGACAGTGCATCCATTGCGGCATTTTTTGATATTACCCTCACAGGCCTGGCCTTCCCCCTGAAGATAAGGAATCATGCCTATGGCGACGAACCTGGAGAATCGGATGTTGGCATACTTTTCTCGTCAGGTGGGTCCGGGAGCAATGACAGGGGAAAAGGCGCCATTGTTTACCAGACGACCGGCACATGGAACAGGGGCAGTTTTCATTTTCTTCAGGATTCCGGTGCAGACAGCTCAAATCCAGACATGCTGGACTCTGTTATGACTATTACCAACAACGGCAAGGTCGGAATTGGTACCACTACCCCGGACGTGAGCCTGGATGTTGAGGGACGCATTTCCGCAAATGTCACCAATCCGGTTATATATTCCATTCCAGGACAGGAAATACCACCGTACACCTACAGTGCTGTTTATGGCGAGGCAAAGGGTACATACAATAGTATCACCAGCTCCTGGACCCCTGCCTTCGGCGGCCTGTTTTCCTCCACCACTTACGGTGGCAAGGGGCTCTACGCCTTAGCAACTGGAGATCAGGGAATTGCAATACACGGTAAGGCAGAGGGAGCAGGTGGCAGGGCCGGACTGTTTGAGGGGGATGTGGATATAACAGGCAGGCTCAATACCAGCGGGACACTAAACATTGATAATACCCTGAGATTCGAACCAGGAGGAGACCGATATCTGATTCTGCCAGACAGCACAAAGACCCTTTTTATAGGAGGAAAGAGCGCACCCCTGCCTTGGGGAATAATGTCTGCCAGTGTTGGCTACATTGGTTTTACTGTAAATGGGAGCCTTGTGGGCAGGATAGATTCCAATGGTATGAAGGTAACCGGCAGAACTTCCACATCAGTCCTTGAAATTACAGGAGGAAGCGATCTTGCGGAACAGTTTGACGTGGATGACTCAGACATCGCCCCTGAGCCTGGAATGGTTGTGAGCATAGACCCGGAAAAAACCGGGAAACTCGTGATCAGCACCACTCCTTATGACAAAAAAGTGGCAGGGGTTATCAGTGGAGCCGGTGGCATTAACCCAGGTATGGTGATGAGCCAAAACCAATCACCGGCCTCAGGTACATTGCCTGTGGCAATGGCCGGAAGGATCTATTGCCTTGCCGATGCCTCCTATGGGGCAATAGAACCCGGAGACATGCTTACCACATCATTTACTCCAGGCTATGCGATGAAGGCATCGGACCGGGATCGGGCCTATGGCACCGTAATAGGAAAGGCAATGGAAGGTCTGAATGAGGGTGAAAAGGGCCTGATACTCGTTCTGGTTAGCTTACAGTAGGCTGCATCTTACCTAGATTGAGCGTTTCAAAATCTGGAAAATGGTTCTTTCAATGAAATTAAAAGGAGTTATGTCAATTATAGCTTTCCAGTTTTGAAACCCTTCGGGATTGCCGTATTTACTGCAGATCCGACAATCACTCAATATAGGTCTTATAATTATCCAAGGATCATACAACCGTAATATTCCTGCCAAGCCGGAGAACACAATGAGCCACAGATTAAACATCCCAAAGCTGTTTCCTGTATTCCTGTTTACAATCTGCATCTCTTCTTCCTGTAGCGTTTCATGGGGAGCTGCACTGACAAACGATGAGGTACTCGCGGCAGTGCTGACATGGGTGGCCCACTATGATGACTGGGAAGATGGTAAAATCCAGATAACGAATTTGGAACCTCTGACCGGGCCGAATGGCGAAACAGTAGCCTGGGTGGCCTATTTCTACCACAAGGGATTCTGTATCTGCGGTGCGGATGATCTGTTGCTGCCGGTTTATTATTTCTCTCCAGAAGGCATCTATAACAATGACGACCCCTTTCTTCAGACCTTGACAGACAATATTGCAACGGAGCTAAACACCCTTAAAAGGGATACGTCGTTAAAAGTCAGCACTGAAATTGAGCAAAGAGCCCTCTACTGGTCTAACCTTATTGCGGGGCACTTCCCTGAATCTAAGGGAGCAGACAGGCTCGAATTAGACTTCACACCCCGCTGGCATCAACGTTCACCTTACAATGATCAGTGCCCTGAACTTGCCCCTGGTGAACATACTGTCGTAGGATGTGGTCCCCTGTCCATGGCCCAGCTTATGTACTACTGGAAATGGCCAGAAAACGGAGAAGGTTCCAGGTGCATGGAGGATGTATCACGTTTCAGTAATGAATGGATCAGCGCCTACTATTATGAAGATCCCGGAACCAGCATTACAAATATTTCCCTTTTAGATAACCGGCTTACATGGGAAAATCATTATATGAAAATGAGGGGACACTGGGACACCACCTTAAGGGATTATGCCCAAAATCACGTTTGTGCCTCCAGCGATTACAACTGCAGGGCTACCATAGATCATCTCTTCAGTTATCTCCCGGAAATCAGCCAGGACCACTGTGCTGATTTTTCAGCAACGTCGTATAACTGGGACTCTATGCACGATATCCATGATGCCAACAGCACCGGTAACGATGAAGTGGCCAAACTGTGCTATCATTCGGGACTTGCAATGGGGGCATGGTGGGGACTATTCGGGACATTCCGCAGCAGTGTAGGTTCCTGCATCAATGCCCTGGAAACATTTTTTCGTTTTGACTCCGGAGCCGCAGATACAAAACCCCTTGACAGCAACGGCACAAACATTGACTACCTCAAAGAGGAGATAAGATGGTCACGCCCTGTCATCATGTGTGGCAGTGGTCACTGTTTCAATGTTTACGGGTTTGATACGTCAGGTCCTGACCCCCTGCTTAAAATTAATAATGGCTGGGGATATACAGGCGGCATAAACCAAACAGGCTGGTACGCCCTGGATGACGCATGGCCTGACAATCGCCAGTTCAGCGTGAAGCTTTACCCTGAAAATGCAAGATTTGTTCAGGCAGGAACCGTCCCGGCTGGAAACGGCACTGCTGCCAATCCTTATTTCGGGCTTGACTACGCAATATATCAGTCACCACCGCACTCAACTCTTGTCTTACGGGCAGAACAGACACATTCCATAGAGGTAGGAGTAATTGATAAGCCTCTTGTACTAAGAGGCAAAAATGTTGAGATTACCGCAGCCCAATAGAAAGACGAAACCGGCATGCGGGTAAATTGGCAATGCCTGGCCCTATGCCTGTAACCCAAGATTAAAAGGAGACAATCCAGCATGAAGATAATCAACATATCAATACAATTTGTCAGCATGTTAATTTGTACCGCATTGCCGTTTATTGCAGCATCACCGGTCCTGTGCTCCACCATGCAAAGTAGTAGCTATACCATTACTGCGGATGTAGTTTCAGGGGGCGGAGGGTCACTTTCTTCCGCTACGTACAGGCTCGAATCAACCATCGGCCAACCAACACCCATCATGGATCAGACAGAGCCTCCATACTCCACCTCCTACGACCTATATCCAGGCTTCTGGTACGCAATGGAATCGGCCCCTGTCTGCATGGATATTACCGCATTTGCCGTATCTTTTGGATTTATGGACTTTGATTTCAGTTACAACCCGGTCTGTGATTTTGACAGCGACGGAGACGTGGACGGCATTGACCTTTTTAATTTCATTACTGGTCTGTAAAGGAAGCTCACTCTCTTCACGAAAATATTAATAGCGGGTCCTCTGTTATGACAAAGTAGTATTCATCCAATGATAAATCCATCACTATCACGTCTCACTTGGGTAATACCAGGATGCTCCTTTTCCAGCCGGTTTAACACCGCATCCCTTGCCCTCACCTTTTCCAGAAGTGCGTCTCGCTCCCGAATCAGCTCCAGTGTCTCAACAGCCCTTTTGACCGTTATTTTCAGCACTTCGCTTCCACATGGTTTAAGCAGGAACTTGTAAACGCCAGCCTCATTTATGGCTTTCATGGCGATTTTTACATCTTCAACACCAGTCATCAACAAGGTTATACAAATCCGTAAATGCCATTCCACTGCAGAATATCATCAGGAACTGAAAGCATCAAAGTTAAAAATAAAGATCGTTCCAAAAGTATTGGTGTCACATGCATACCTGATGATAACATTCCATATGAAGAAGCCTAGGTCTAAAGCAAGTACGTACAAAGATAAATGTCCAACGCATAAACGCCAAGTTGCTCTAAACCATCAAACAAACATCCATACCAGGCATGGTTATAACCACTTTGGATTACAAATAAAGAGACCGTTCATCTCTTACATTTATGAACAATGAACGCATTTCCGATAGTGAACATAGATTCAAAAGAAATATTTTCTGACAAAACGCTCTACAAAATTCGGATTTGTTACAGACCCGTGCAAGAGGAATTCCCATAATAGTCGGCTATATGGGAATTCCTTTGATAAAGGAGATTCGGTGAATCATCCAATACCGAAGGATTTCAAAAGTTGAAGAGTATGATGCGTGTAAATCATTTTTATAAAATCATTTCTTCAAACTTTTAAAACGTTCAATTCAAGTATAAACTATCCTGAATATAATAATATTTGGCTTTCTTGATCATTAATATCAACTTGATAATTAATTTTTTCAATAACATTAGTGGTTTATCTTGCAAAAAAGCTCAATCACGAAAAGAATTAAAGGAGGGCAGAAAGAAGTAATCAGCAAGACAGGGTAAAAAATATGAGTGGTAATATTTTGAATTCTGTAAAGTTAATCGGCGACTCTGCATTTTGCAGGGAGAT
>JALWJV010000012.1 GCA_026996955.1 Deltaproteobacteria bacterium | reverse complement strand
CTTATCCATGTCAAGTATCCGAAAAATCTCATTCCGGTATTGCCTTTATCCATTATTATTGTTAATAATAAGAAGAATATTGTAATTTTTTACCACCAAACTCCCTAAAAATAGTGAAAAAGTTTCGCTAACATGATTGCAGCTTTTCCACGCAGACAATGTGTGCCATCAAATGAATCTCATAATTGGTAATAGTGAACCTGTAGTACGACTGAAAGAGCTGATCAAGCAGGTTGTAAACACTGATCTCAACATCCTGATAACCGGAGAAAGCGGCGTAGGCAAAGAGCTTGTGGTGCGAAGCCTTCACGCCCTGTCTGATCGCGGTGACAGACCCCTTGTCAAAGTCAACTGTGCCGCACTGCCTGGTGAACTGCTGGAAAGCGAACTCTTCGGCTATGAAAAGGGTGCATTCACCGGTGCAACCATGCAGAAAAAAGGCAAGTTTGAACTTGCTCAGAACAGCACCATCTTCCTTGATGAAATCGGTGACATGTCCTTTGCCCTGCAGGCAAAACTGCTGCAGGTCCTTCAGGATTCTGTATTTTCCAGGGTTGGAGGGGTTGAAGATGTGGAGGTTGATGCATGGGTCATAGCCGCTACGCACCATGATCTGGAACTTGATGTTCAGAACGGCAAATTCCGGGAAGACCTGTACTACCGCCTTAACATGATAAAAATAATGGTTCCGCCTTTAAGGGACCGCAAGGAAGACATCCCCCTGCTCTGTGATCACTTCATGCGCATTCACAAGGGTCTTGCAAAGGGGAGGGAGATTACGCTTAGCAGAGAGCTGATGGACCTGTTCCAGGAGTATAACTGGCCCGGGAACATCAGGGAGCTTGAAAATTTCATAAAAAGGCTCATGGTATTTGGCGAATCTGCACCGCTCTGCAAAGAACTTACAATAAAGATAAAGAACTCCCAAAACGCCAAGTCATTTACCGAGCCTTGGGTTCCGGACAAGTCAGCGCTTGATACTGTTATGGAGGAGTGCCGGGCAGACCTCAAGCGTGGATTCCCTTCTCTGAAAGAGATCAGCAAGAAGGCAACCGGTGCAATAGAGGCAATGGTAATTGAAGAGGCGCTGAAGCGTACAGATGGTAACAGAAAACAGGCTGCAGACCTGCTTCAGATAAGCTACAAGGCGCTACTGTACAAAATCAAGGATTATGGGGTAATGATTCCCGGGCAACTTCCCCCGGAATAGTCTGTTAGTCAAAAATAACATAAGAAGTAAGACAAGATATACCCTAGATTGAGCGTTTCAAAATCTGGAAAATTATTTTTTAATGAAATTAAAAGGAGTTATGTCAATTATAGCTTTCCAGTTTTGAAACCCTTCATGATTGCCGTATTTACTGCATCTCCTTTGTCATAGGAATCCCCATATAGCCGACTATTATGGGAATTCCTCTTTCGCGGATCTGCAGCAAATCAGACAATCGCTCAATCCAGGTATACAAATTTAGTGCAGGCCTTAAGAGCTGCTGCTACCATTGGAATCATCCGTGCCCTCCAAAACAGGAGCAAGCCGGGCATAGAATTCAGCCTCGTCACGAAGCATACGGGCTACATCATCGGTAATAAAACGCGGGGCACACCGCCATACCCAGTTATTCTCAGTGGTACTTGGCGTGTTCATCCTGCAGTCATTTCCAAATCCCAAAACATCCTGCATGGGAATTATGGCAAGCCGGGCAGTTGAAGAATATGCCATCCTGATAAAATCAAGGTGTATGCGCGATCCGTCACTGTTTGCAAACCTGAGAGCAGCCCTCTTTGCCTCCTCATCAACTCCAGGGTCCAGAAACCATCCCACAGTGGTGTCATTATCATGGGTGCCTGTATAGACCACACAGTTTGGCGTTTTGAAATTCCACGGAAGATAAGGATTATCCGGCCCGGAGCCAAAGGCAAACTGCAGCACCTTCATACCTGCAAAACCCAATGAATCCCGCAGGGCCTCAACCTCAGGCGTAATTGTACCCAAATCCTCTGCGATAATCTCAATACAACTGACAGCCTCTCCCATACGGCTGAAAAAGGCCCTTCCAGGCCCCTTGACCCATTTTCCGTTAACAGCGGTCTTTTCCCCTGCAGGGATACGCCAGTAAGCCTCAAATCCCCTGAAATGATCTATGCGCACAACATCAACCAGTTCGGCCATGCGCCTGAACCGGTTCTGCCACCACTGATAGACAGCGGGATTCAGACGCCCCCCACGCCCCTTCCAGCGGTACAGGGGATTACCCCACAACTGGCCGGTCTTGCTAAAATAATCAGGCGGAACCCCTGCCACGTAGCGTGGCTCAAGTGTCTGGGGATCAAGCTGAAAACACTCCTGGTTGGCCCACACATCAGCACTGTCCCAGGCAACGTATATTGGGATATCACCAATCAGCCTGACGCCATTCTCCCTGGCCTTTTTCCTTACCTGCTGCCAGTGGGTATGGAATAAAAACTGTACAAACTTGTGGTAATGGACATCTTCGGAAAGTTCACCTGCCGCTGCCTCAAGGGCATCAGGCTCTCTAAGGGCAAGTTCCCTGGGCCACCTGTTCCATGGCCTGAAGCCATACTTTTTTCTGAGGCTCTCAAAGAGGGCATAATCGTGAAGCCAGGGAGATGAATTGCAGAATCTGGCGAAATCAGCATTCTCTCCGCCACTCTTAAAGACCGCAAATGCCTTTTGAAGTATCCGGCTCTTAAACTCCTCTACATTCTCAAATATAACAAAATACTCCGAGAATTCAGGAATGGGCTCCAGGTCTTCCCTGGTTATCCACCCATCCTGAAGCAGCCTATCCGTGCTTATAACAAGGGGATTTCCAGCAAAGGCAGAACTTCCCATGTATGGAGAGTTGGAAAATATGTGAGAGGTAGGCCCAAGGGGCAGAAACTGCCAGTATGTTTGCCCGGCACTTTCAAGAAAATCCAGAAAGTCCTCTGCCCTGGGCCCTGCCTCACCAATACCGTAATCTCCCGGAAGGGAGGTTATGTGAAGAAGGATTCCGGCACTTCGCCTGCTTGAAGAAGATTTCGAGCATGGATGGGATTTGGAAGAATTAACCATGCTGTTTCCTGAACTTGTCCAGACATTCCATACTGCAGAAATAGTATTTTTTACCTTTATAAACCATGGACTTAGCCTCGCGTTTCGGGCAATATGCCTTGCAAACAGGGTCCTGCACCAGTTCATCGGTCACAGGGGGCGGGCGGTTTCCGGAAGCACCCCTCCCTGCTCCCGGGCTGCGGAACGTCCCCCTGGTACAGGGGGAAAAGAGCTTTCGAAGGTAGTAGTAAAGGATCAGGATGACGGCAAGAAATATAATAAATTTCATCATTTTTCCAGGACTCCACGAGAGGGACAGGAATCCCCCGCCTGATCATCAGGCTCCAGGGCAGAAAGCATGTCCTTCACACTCTTACCCCAGGGCTCTACAACCAGATCCGGTACAAGCTCTGCCCAGGGTTCCAGAACAAACCGGCGCTGCGGAATAGCCGGATGGGGTACAACAAGCCCCTTGTTCTTGTCAGGACGCCCTGACGCCACACCCTGAGAAGCCATACACATGAAACCATCAGGATATCCTGTAACCACACCCTGGACATAGAGGAGGTCAAGGTCAACGGTACGATCCGTAACACCATGCGAACGTCTTCTGCCAAGCTGTTTTTCAATCTTCAGAAGCAGTGCCATAAGATCATCAGCAGGCAGGGAAGTTCGAAGTTCTGCCACGGCATTTATAAACAGGTTGCTGCTCTCCATGCCCACCGGCTCGGTCTCATGCCAGCCGGAGCGCCGCATCACCCTGCAGGACGGCTCTCCATCAAGGAGGGCAAGTGCTGCAAGGCAGGTTTCCCGCCTCTTGCCAAGATTTGCTCCAAGCCCTATGTATGCAATCCTGTCGCTAATGTTATCAGTTTCCATGCAGGAGCAGAGTTACATATCAGAGGATTTTTTTCATCCTTTCAACTGCCTCTTTCATACGCTCTGCGCTCACAGTAAGAGCCATGCGGAAATACCCCTCACCCGGCTCACCAAAACCGTTTCCAGGCGTTGTTACAATGCCTGCCTCTTCAAGCACCTTTGCACAGAACTGCGCAGAGGTATAACCTGCAGGCACCGGGCACCAAACATAAAATGTGGCGCTTGGGCTTGGGGCATCAAGGCCAATCGCCCTTAACCCATTTACCAGTGTATCCCTGCGCTCAGTATAAATCTTCTGCATCTCTGCAATACATGACTGATCACTTTCGAGGGCTGCGATTGCCGCCTCCTGAACAGCCTCAAACTGCCCGGAATCCACGTTTGACTTTGCCTGTTTAAGGGCTGCAATTACCTGGCTGTTACCAACAGTAAAGCCTATGCGCCAGCCTGTCATGTTGTAACTCTTTGAAAGGGAATGAAACTCGATGCCAACATCCATTGCACCGGGAATTTCAAGGAAACTGGGTGCCCTGTAATTGTCATAGGTCATCTCGGAATAGGCGGCGTCGTGACAGATGATGATGTCATGCTCTTTGGCAAACTCAACAACCTTTGGAAAAAACCAGTCGGGGGCAGTCGCTGCTGTGGGATTGTTGGGATAGTTGAGCCACATGATGCGGGCCCTCTTCAGGACATCTGCAGGAATGGCGTCAAGGTCAGGAAGAAAATCATTTTCTGCAGTAAGAGGCATGTAATAAGTCTCACCACCGCAGAACAGGGTGCCGATATGATAGACCGGGTAGCCCGGTGTTGGCACAAGGACAACATCTCCCTGATCAATAAAGGCCAGGGGCAGATGGGCTATGGCCTCCTTGGACCCGATGGAGGCAACAACTTCCGTTGCAGGATCAACTGATATTCCAAAG
Source organism: Deltaproteobacteria bacterium (assembly GCA_026996955.1). Taxonomy (GTDB): domain Bacteria; phylum Desulfobacterota; class Dissulfuribacteria; order Dissulfuribacterales; family QOAL01; genus S144-17. The sequence goes on along the minus strand of JALWJV010000012.1, from coordinate 3,333 downwards.
CGCTTATTGCACCATTTCGCAGCAGCCTCCCTGAATGAAAGCATTCCCTCTGATGAAGGATACCTGTGATAGGCTGGGTTCTGGACTGCCTGAACCATGCGATCAACTATAAACTTCGGGGTGGGCAGATCAGGGTCCCCTATTCCAAGATCAATTACGTCAACGCCGCGGCTGATTGCCTCAGCCTTTTTCCTGTCAAGCTCAACAAACAGGTAGGGAGGCAACTTCTGAAGCCTCTGTGTCTTCTGAAAATTCATATAATCTATCCTTCTGTTGTAACCTTGTTAATCAACTCTCCAATGCCTTCAACGCTCACCACAACCTCATCACCCGGGGCAAGAAGCCCTACACCAAACGGGGTGCCTGTGGATATGACATCTCCAGGATTCAGGGTCATTATGCGGGATATGAAGCTTACAAGCTCTGCCACGTCATGAACAAGCTGGGACGTCCTTGAGGACTGACGTTTCTCTCCGTTAACCCTGCAGCTCACCTCAAGGTCTGAAGGGTCAACATCAGTGGCTATCCAGGGCCCAAGGGGACAGAATGTATCAAAGGACTTGGAACGGGTGAATTGCACGTCCTTTTTCTGAAGGTCTCTTGCAGTCACATCATTTACGCAGGTATAGCCAAGGACATGGGAAAGGGCATTCTCACGGCTTACTTTTTTGGCCCTCTTGCCTATGACCACACCAAGCTCTGCCTCATGCTCTACCTGGGAGCTCATCTCCGGCAGCACTATCTCATCCCCGGGCCCGATAACAGAACTTGGGGGCTTAAGAAAAATCAGCGGCTCTTCAGGAACGTCCATACCAAGTTCCGCGGCATGATCCCGGTAGTTAAGCCCGATGGCAACAATCTTTGTGGGCACGCATGGGGCAAGAAGCTTGACTTCATCCACGCCGTAATGTTCTGAGGTGCCTACGATCATTCCCTCAAAGGGGCTTGCCACAATAGCCCTGACATGGTCATCACGCCACATGCCATACATGGCCCTGCCACCATCTTTCTGTTTGAAACGCACAATCCGTGTGCTGTCACCCGCTGATGCCATTACCTGAAAACTCACTCCTTAAGCCCCAGGACATCCTGCATGTCATAAAAGCCTGCATCCTTTGAAACTATCCACTTTGCTGCCCTTACAGCACCCTTGGCAAAGGTGTCCCTGCTTGATGCCTTGTGGACAATCTCAACCCGTTCGCCAATGCCTCCAAAGAGTACGGTGTGCTCACCAACAATATCACCTGCACGCACTGTCTGAATGCCAATCTCCTCCCTGGAGCGTTCACCTATGATGCCATTTCTTTCAAACACGCCGACCTTGTCAAGGTCCCTGCCAAGGGCCTTTGCAGCAACCTTGCCAAGCTGAAGGGCTGTCCCGCTGGGGGCATCCTTCTTCATGCGGTGATGCGCTTCAACAATCTCAATGTCGTAATCGTCTCCAAGCACACGGGCAGCCATGTCAATGAGCTTGTAAAGGAGATTCACACCAACGCTCATGTTTGGAGCAAGCACACACGGGAACTTGTGGGCATACCCCTTGATAGTATCAAGCTCCTGGGCACTGAACCCGGTAGTCCCGATAACCATGGGCTTTCCGGACTGGGAGGCAAGCTCTGCATGCTTTACTGTTGCCTCGTGGAACGTAAAATCAATTATTACATCCCCCTGGTCCATTACATCAGCAAGACCCGGGGCAATGGTAACACCAAGCTCCCCCACTCCTGCAACTGTACCTGCATCCTTTCCAACAGCCGGGCTGTCAGGATGTTCAAAGGCGCCTCCAAGGGTGATACCCTCTGCCTCATGTATCATGGTGATGATCCTGCCGCCCATGCGGCCGCCAGCACCTGCAACGATAGCCTTAATCATGACTTCCCCCTTATTTAAATCAGTTTAAGGTCTTTCAATACGGCTGAAAGACGTTCAATATTTGCGTCGCTCATCTTGTACAGGGGCTGCCGAACCTCGTCAGAGTCAATCTTACCCATCATTTTCAGAGCAGTCTTTGCTGGAACAGGATTGGACTCATAAAAGAGTGCGCCAAACAGGGGGAACATCTTGTAATGAAGCTTTCTGGCCTTGTCCAGATTGCCATCGTTAAATGCATTCATCATGGCAGCCATTTCCTTGGGCATGAGGTTTGAGGCAACGGAAATCACACCCTTGCCGCCAATGGCCATTGTTGGAAATGCAGTAAAATCATCACCGGAAAGCAGGATAAATTTCTTTGGACACAGACGGATAACATCAGATATCTGCTGAAGACTGCCGGTTGCCTCCTTAATGCCGATCACGTAACGGTTTGCAGCACACCTGGCAACGGTTTCAGGCAGCATGTTGACTCCGGTCCTTCCCGGGACGTTGTAGAGTATCATGGGAAACTTACACTCTGCGGCAACTGCCTCAAAATGCTGGTAAAGCCCCTCCTGGCTCGGCTTGTTGTAATACGGGGTGATAACCAGGGCCGCATCAGCACCTGCCTCTTTTGCATGCCTGGTGAGCATAATGGTCTCTGCTGTGGAATTTGAGCCGGTTCCTGCAATTACCGGGACCCTGCCATTTACTGTCTCAATGGTAAGCTCTACAACCCTCTTGTGCTCATCATGGCTCAGTGTTGCAGATTCCCCTGTGGTGCCACAGGGAACAATACAGTGGGTGCCGGACTTTATATGCCATTCGATCAGGTTTTTAAGGCCCTCTTCGTCAACCTTTCCATCCTTGAAAGGGGTTACTATGGCAACAATTGCGCCCCCTATCTCTTTCTTCTTGGTGTCTTTTTTACAGCTTTTCTTACATGCCATTTTCTCACTCCTTGTAAATCTTCACTAACTGCACAGGGCAGTCTTTTAATAATTTAGTGTAACTGTTCAACGTATTGATGTTATAAGGTTGATAATTGGTCTTGTTTTTCCGTTCCGGTGAACAATTTCTTGTTTTTCTAAGGCTTGCTACGCCAAAATCGCGAAACTCGCTCGTGCCTCGCTCAGACAGGCGCGATTTTTATGGCTCCGCTTCGCCAAGAAAAACTACGAAATTCTTCATAGTCACTCCAAAACAAAACCAATTATCACGCTGAATAGATACGAATTTGGTTAAAATTTAATCTTAAGCTAATCTTGACCTGCTGTAACTCCGTCATAAACATGGACAGTTTCCCCTTCAAGAAACACGTCCTTTATTTCGCCATTCTCAAGCAGGTCATGGTAAATTGTAAGTATCTCTCCACCGCGAGTCTGCACCTCCACTGGACTTTCAGCCAATCCCTTGGCTGCCATTACAATGGCAGAGGCAACTGAACCGGTACCGCAGGCAAGGGTTTCGTCTTCAACA
>JALWJV010000011.1 GCA_026996955.1 Deltaproteobacteria bacterium | reverse complement strand
AACCTAAGTTAAGCGTTTCAAAATGTGAAAAATCATTTTTCCAATGAAATTAAAAGGAGTTATATTGATTATAGCTTTCCAATTTTGAAACCCTTCGGGATTGCCAGCTTCACTGCATCTCCTTTGTCAGAGGAATCCCCATATAGCCGACTATTATGGGAATTCCTCTTTCGCGGATCTGCAGCAAATCCGACAATCGCTATCTAGGTACCAAACTATTCAGCGTATTGACAGGATGCCTGAATGGTTTGCAACCTGATAACTTTTAGTATGAAAAGAAGAAAAATTATGTCAATACATCAAAGAATATTATGCCTGTTCCTGTTAGCCCTTACAATACAGATTAATCACTGCCTTGCCTCAGACACTGGCACATCAAGGCTGTCGTGTGAACCGATTCTATGCGACCTGATCCAGGAAAAAATCACCACAGACCTTGGTGTTGCGGCTTTTGAGGGCTTCAAGGAAAACCTGAGACGTTTTTATCAAATGAACGACATGCAGCTTGCGTGGTTTGACCAGGACGGCAACCCCACACCCCAGGCCTTTCAGATTGCCAGCATACTTGCCCAGGCTGCGGACAAGGGGCTTGACCCTCATGCCTACAGGGGAGACGTATGGATAGAACGGTTAAATGATATAAAATCCGGCAAGATAAAGGAAACCGGACAGGAGAGGCTTTACCGCCTTGCCCCGGTGGATGCCGGGCTGTCTGTATCGCTGATGCGTTATGTCACTGATCTTCGCATGGGGAGAATTGACCCGAAATCAGTGGGCGCTGACCTGAATGTTGAGGACAAACGCTTTGACCTTGCCTCGGCCCTCTTTGAACACATTCATGACCCTGATCTGAAAAAGAGCATAGAGGTTATTGAGCCCCCTTACCGGGCGTACTGGAACCTGCTTTACTGGCTCAAGTTTTACAGAAACCTTGCAGGTGACCCGGAACTTGCCTCTCCCCTGCCTGTTACCAAAACTGTTCACCCAGGAGAACATTACCCTGCACTTAAAAGGCTTCAATACCGGTTAAAGGCGTACGGCGACCTTGAAGATTCCCCGGCCACTCTTGCAGATTCTTCTGAGCAGGAGCCAGAACATGCTTCCAATGCCCATTCAGGCCTATATACCGGCAGGACAGTTGAGGCAGTAAAACATTTTCAGGCGCGGCACGGTTTGGAACCCGATGGATTGATAGGGAAAAATACCTTTGCTGCCCTTAATGTACCTCCCGACAAAAGGGTTGAGCAGATCATACTGTCTCTTGAGCGCTGGCGCTGGCTTCCTGACGATGTAGGGGAAAAACTTGTGGCAGTCAACATGCCCCAGTTCAAGCTGTTTGGGCTGACCCGACAGAAGCAGGGTGTTTATGAGCCTGAAATCAGCATGAAAGTCATTATCGGGAAGGCATTCAAACGTCATCAGACACCAATATTCACTGGCCTTATGCGCTACCTGGTATTTTCTCCCTACTGGAATGTTCCATACAGCATACTAAAAAATGAGCTTCTGCCAAAAATCAGAAAAGACCCGACCTACATCACAAAACACCAGTATGAGATTGTAAAGAGGTTCTCCCCTGATGCTGTCCCGCTCCCTGTAAATGATGAGACCATCTCCGGGCTTGCCACAGGCAAATACCACCTGCGCCAGAAGCCAGGGCCGGAAAATGCCCTGGGCCCTGTGAAATTTATCTTTCCCAACCGCCACACCATCTTTCTTCATGGCACACCTGCACAGAACCTTTTCAGGTTTGCCACCCGTGCATTCAGTCATGGGTGTATAAGGGTGGAATATCCGGATATCCTG
>JALWJV010000010.1 GCA_026996955.1 Deltaproteobacteria bacterium | reverse complement strand
GCTGTTGTCAGCCCTGTAAACCTCGGAGCCTCCAGCAGAGAACCGGTTTCCGGCATAGTCATAACTGAAAGTCCGGGTAGCAGTGCCAAGGGCTGTTGAGTTGATAATCTCGGACGTTAGCCTGTTAAGTGCATCGTACTCCCAGCGGATAAATCCGTCATGAAGCATAACCTGGGTCCTGTTGCCCAGGGAATCGTAAGTGTACTGGTAACTGGCTGCCACTTCACCTGAACTGTCGTATATTGTCAGGGTATCCAGGAGACCCGCGCTGTTATATGTATATTCGGTCACAGCCCCGCCTGAGGTCTCCTGTCTGATCCGTCTTCCGGCAGCATCATATTCAAACGAGATCCATGCACCACTGCACTCAACCCTCGTGAGCCTTCCGACCGGATCACGCCTGTAAACCACCGTGGTACCGTCAGGGGCAATCATACCGGTACGGCGGCCTGCCGCGTCATACTGATAGGAAACGGTCCTGCCCTTTGTATCCGTAACACTTTTAATCAGTCCGGCAGGGGTGTAGCTGATATTTACGGTATCTGTTCTTCCTGCAGATATTACACGAACTGCCCTTACCAGCCTGTTACCGAGATCATAAGAGTAGGTGATGGTCCCCTCTGACGAAGACTCCTGCACTGTCCTTCCCATTCCATCCCTGGCATAGATACGGATTGAGCCGTCCGGCAAGGCCTCCCCTGTAAAATAATCGTCGTTATCATAGGAGAAACGCCGTATATTGCCCAGTGGATCGGTACGGGATGTAACCCTGTCAACAAGATCATATCCATACAACGTCTCAGATGCATTGACCCCGTTGCTGTCTTCAAATCGCAGGGAGGTCATGTTCAACACCTCGTCATACCCAGGCGTGAGCATGGAGCCGGCCTCATCAATCACAGAGGAAAGCCTGCCCATGGCAGTCCAGTAAAAGTGTGCAGTACCACGCTCATGCGTAAATGATAACGGCCTGCCATCATGGTTGCTGGTTATGGAAAAGGCGGTAACGCCATTTCTTGCAACTGAGGCCAGGTTACCCAGGGCATCGTAGGTTATCTCCGTACGTTGCCCCAGGGCATTTATAATGGCTGTTCTACGTCCCATTGCATCGTACTCATAGCTGACGGTTACTCCAGACGCATCGGTCTTTGAAATCATGTCTCCAAAACCGTTGTATGAGTAGCGGGTTGTATTTCCCAGGGGATCGGTATAACTGATCCTGTTTCCCCTTTCGTCGTAGGTCCAGCTCTCATCAGACAGGACGTTCCCGTCGCTGTCCTTTCTGATCCTCCTGATCAAGTTAAAGTCATCATCATAAGTCATTTCAGTACGGCTGCCATCCTCCATGACGGCAAGGAGTGGATTGCCGAATTGGTCATAGGCAAAACTGCGGGTACGGGCTGTTGAATTGTCGTCGGGATCAACGTACCGCGTTTCAGTAAGTTTGTTGCCCCTTTGGTCATAAGTAAACACACTCCTTCTTCCCTCCGGAGTAATCTCTTCCAGCAGGTTGCCGTCCGCATCCCGTTTACTGATTGTTATACCGGTAAAGGAGTTATCTCTCCTCACCTCGTACCCGTTCTCATCATATGTATAGGTTATGTAATAACCATTTGGCCGTGTAACGGTTTCAGTTCTGTTTTCTACATCATACGTATAAGATATCCGGTTTCCGTTCTCGTCAATACGCGCCTTGACCCTGCCATCATCATAGTATTCAACGGTCATTGGCCTACCGCCCTCAGGGGCGATAATCTCTGTCATCTTGCCCCGTTCATTGTAAATATAGCGGGTCTCATTTCCTGCCTGATCCCTGAAGGATACCAGGTGACCGGCAGTGTCGTATTCATACGCAATTGTACCACCTGACGGATCGGTAATGGCAGAGAGGAATCCCTGGGCATTATAGGAAAATGAAACGTTTCTGCCTGAACTGGTGGTAATGCCCGAGCTATCTATACTGATCCAGTTTCCGTTTCTGTCCTCAACCCTGCGCACGCCGAAATCCTCATCAATGGTATAGACAAGGCCATCACGGGTCCTCAGGATGTATGTTGAGGGGTTGAACATACCTGATGGATCCATGAAATAGTACCATTCTCCACCGGAATAGACTACGTCGTGGTTGCCCACAAAATCGAGCTCATCAAACACACCAGGTGGTGCGGTAAACTCTGCCCGGTACAGCGGGAACCACGGAGAAACACGAACAGGGGTAAATGCGAAGGCCGTCCTCCGTCCGTCGGGAAGGGTGATAAACACATTATGATTCGGGGATTCCCTGAGGTCCACGTTTTTCATATCCAGCGTCCAGCCCCTTCCAAAATCACCAGCCGCACTCCGTGTACTCCTGTAGGTGCGCATGAGCCTGAGTTTCATTCCCATTACAGGCAGTGTGAGGTCATTATAACTTATTGAAAAACGGCCGAGCTGCAGCGGATTAATTATAGTATAATCATTCCAATGGGTCGCACTCTGCCTGCCGTCTGTTGCAGTAAGCCTGAACCGGTAAGAATCAGAGGGCCAGGAGCTGACATCCAACTCAGCCAGCAGGCCATTATCAACCCCGCTGGTCCCATCAGCGACTTCAGACCACTCCTCACTGCCTGAAGGCGCGTATTCCAGCCTCCAGGAGACAAGGTTCTCATCAGATACACTCCCGTAGAACCGGACTGTGCCGCTTAGCATTGCACCTGGCTCAGGACTTAAAATCTCCACCTCGGGTGGGACGTCATCACCTGGCGCATTGGGATCGAATATATCTATAGTTGCCGTGTCACTGCTATTGCCGCCAAGGCCATCCCTTGCATATACCGTGGCCGAGTAAGTCCCAGGCGAATCAAAGACAAGCTGAACACTCTTGCCCAAGTAGGTATTTCCATTACAGGACCATGACCATGTAATATTGTCGCCATCAGGATCTGCACCCTCTGCCATCAGGGTAATCGACTCCCCTACAGCACCACTGTATGGTCCCCCTGCGTCAATGACCGGGGCATTGTTGGGGGGATGAACAATTACAACCTGCCTGGTGGCATTCCCGCTCATGCCGAAACTGTCCGTGACCGTAAGAGTCACGGTATAGTTCCCTGACTCGGCATAGGCATGACTTACGATGGTGCCGGTGGTATGGAGACCGTCACCGAAATCCCACTCATAGGAAACAATATCATGCCCATCCGGGTCGGAAGACGTCGAGGCATCAAAAACCAGGGTGGTCCACCGGAAAAAATCACCATCAACGCTGAAACTTGCATCAGGTGCCTGGTTTGGGGGATAAATCAGCACATCCACCTGGGCAGAGTCCAGACCGCCCCTTCCATCATCTACGGACAGGGTTGCAGTATATGCACCGGCCTCAAGGTAGGTATGGGATACCTGGATGCCGCCCTGGGCAGGGGAGCTGTCTCCGAAATTCCATGTAAATGTCATGGGGTCATCGTCCGGATCGTATGAGTTGCTCCCGTCAAACTCTACAGGTGTCCCTACAAATCCGAGGTAGGGGCCACCGGCATCTGCCAGAGGCGGCCTGTTCGGGGCCTCTATCTGGCACAAGGTCTCGGCGTGCCCCGTGGCGCCCCTGTCGTCGGTTACAAAGAGTGATACGGTATATGTCCCCGCGGCGCCATATACGTGGGTTACCTGCTGTCCCTCTGCCTCTGTTCCATCGCCAAAGGCCCAGTGCCATGAGACAATGGCATCTCCCTCAGGGTCAGTGGCTGATGCGGAAAATGAAACCGTCTCACCGGTAAGGGCGCTGTACGGTCCCCCTGGATCTGCTACAGGAGCTGAATTGAAGCGGGGCATTACCATTATCTTGAAAAACTGTGTTGCCGCTATCCCTGCTTCATCAGTCACCCTCACCATCACCTCCTGGACACCAACCTGATCATTACCAGGTACCCAGGTCACAAGGCCAGTAGAGGCATCTATCTGCATCCCGTCCGGGGCAATGTCAAGCTGGAACACCACAGTGGTGCCTTCAGGGTCATAGGCCTGAACATGATATTCATAAGTCCTGGACTCTGTTGCATTTACCGCTGGCTCACTTGTAATGACCGGCGGAAAATTCTTGATCTTGCCCTGGGACTTCACGTATGCAGGGGCGGAGAGCTTCTGTACCCCATCCTCCTCTGCCATAATGCGGTACCAGTACTCCTTGTCCATTTCCACGCCTGTAACCTGGAGGCACTGGGTGCGGCCCATCTCTGCCTGGAAAAAGGCGTTGTCAGTACCGTCAACGTCTCCATCACTGTCAAAATCCCCAAGGCACGGCGCGGTCTCACTGCAGTTTCCCGCCCCCAGTTCACTGGCAAACATGGCGGCATCAATGGAATCAACGACATAGTCGTTATTAAAATCACCCCTGCAGGCGTTCACTGGCTCACCCGGCTCAGGGGCCAGGTTATGATCCACAAACACGGCGTAGCCAGAGGTGGTGGTACCAATCTGAACAAAGCCTTCATTGGGGCCCTTGTCGGAACGAAGTATCCTGTACGCCTGGGCAGATGTGGGTGTCCACGTAAGCTGACACTTCGTGTCTTTCGGGCGGGCGTTGAGGTCAATCACACCGGTTTCATAGACAGTCACCTTACCGAAATCTGTATCAGTTAGGTCAGGCTGTCCTGACAGGGGAAAGACTGTAGCCGTATTGTCCGTAACCCGCAGGATAATATCGTAGTGACCTGGACGGTCAAAGGGTGGAAGCACTGCCTGGCGGCCATGGGCCTCATCAAAACCATAGGGCGGCACCATGTCACTTTCCCAGTCCCACGCGGTTATTGAATCACCCTCAGCCTCATCGATATCATATGAGCCTCCACCATCTACATGCACGCCCTCCCCTGAGGCTGCTATGTATGGCCCGCCGATAACCGCAGTAGGAGGATGGGGAGGAACCGTTATGTGCAAGGTTATGTTGGAGACATCAAATCGCTCCGGAGTGCTGTTATCAATCACCTTCAAGGAAACAGTGTAATCCTGAAGGTTTCCATAGGTGTGGGACGCAGTAACTCCCGTGGCATCCGGATGTTCAAAGTCAACGCCATCCGAGGCATCAAAATCCCACAGGTACTGCACTATCTCCTTGGCAGGGTCTGTATGATATGATGCAGAACCATCAAATGTGATGATCTGCCCCACGGCACCGGGATTGGGCTCTGCGTGGATAACTGCAACAGGGGGCTTTTCAAATAGGGTCCTGGTAAGGATAATAACATTCCATGCACCGGCCGTATTGGGACCCACATAGGGCCATCCGTCATAAGGCCAGGAACCGTCAGGATTCTGGGTATCCACAAGGAGCCTGGCAAGGCCGTACACCTCGTCACCGTACCAGTTTATGCCACCTGGCAGATATTCAACCTCCCTGGGCAGGGCAAGGCGCATTGCCTTTGCAAAGGCGTAGTAGGAGTAATAACGACCGTCCCTGGTCTGATGCCCCCCGGCCCTGTCCCAGCCAAGAAAATCACTCCAGTTAGACTCAAGATACTGCTCACAGGATCTCCACCTTGCGTCGGCAACATGAATATTATCAAATGCCATCTGAACCATGCCGCTTGGCCCGGTTGCAAATCCAGACCTATAGGCATTTCTGTCTGTATAACCGAAATATCCTGCACTGTTGAAGGAGGTATCCAGCCACGTTCTGTTATAATCGCGCACCCATTCAGGCACACTGCACCCGAAATGTCTTTCAGCCGCAACAATCCCTATGGCTGCCCACTGGGAGGCGGAATTATCCGCATCACTGTTCCAAGCATACCTCCAGCCCCCTGTCCTGCTGCCACTGTCAACCTGTCCCCAGGCGTACATATCCACCATATCCTGGACGATATCCTGGTACCGCCTGCCAAGCACGTTAACCCCGCCAAACTGGGCTATGGCGTCAGGGGTGCCGCTGGCCACCAAGGCATCCATTATTGCCCCAAGCTCATAGATGGGCCTGTTTCCCGGCCAGCCAAGGCCTATGCCATTACCATTGCTGTCCGGATTGTCATCGTGCTGCAGGTTAAGATCGTAACTGGCAAGCCCGTTCAAGAGATACGCTATTCCACCACGCACAACAGATACATAGGGGTCTTCGTCAGGGTCACTTGTCTCAAGGTGCCCGTTGATCTCAAAGGCCTGCACGGCAGACGCAGTGGTATTGCCATAATAATCATTATAGCGGTTGTCAGGATTGACGTTACCCCACCGCACCGTGGTCATTGCAGTCCAGTAGATTTGCGCCTGGGCCCCGCAACACGAATCATAAAAATCAAGCCTGAAGCTGTGTTCACCGGCACTAAGCCACAGTTTCCGTGAATAGCGCCAGGTTGGTGCATGGCCCCGCCAGTCATCGATTATCAGCTCTCCATCGATGTAAAGGCGGGTTCCGTCATCATTGTATGAGGCAAAACCGTACACTCCATCTTCGGGAATAGTTATGGTTCCTGTCCATCTTGCACTGAAATCAGTATTCACACCCTCTCCCGGACTCCCTCCCCAGACAAAATTGACTGCCGGGTCTATCCTTTCCAGGACAGGATCGCCTGAAAGGTCAAAATTGTTAAAATATTGACCAAGCAGACCAGGCAGACCAGTTGCTGTCTTAAACGCCGTCATGGGGATTACGGTGTACTCGTCCTTGCGGGTATACAGCCACCACAGGCCATCATCTATGGCCTTGTTGACCTCCACATCAAGGGTCTTCTCCTTGACAAGCACCCTGTAGTCATCAACACCCTCTTCACCGGCTTCATTGATGACATGAAGATGCGCGATAAAGAGTGTGCCAGGAGATGCGTCATATTGGTGGATTATCGCAAGATTATCACTGTCAGTGATTGACATAACCTGGGATGAATTTCCGTCTCCAAATTCCCAGTAATATGTACCGGTGGCCACACCCCGGGCCACACCCTTAAGAATGGTAGGTTCACCTGCCCAGGTTTCATGGGGTATGAGCATGTCTGAAGGCACATGTGGAACACATATCACCTTGGGAGGAGCGGCATACACAGGGGCCACTCCAAACAGGCCAGATATCAGCAAGTTGGGAAATCTATGGCCGGATGCAGCGCCTGTCTCGCCGAATGGAAGTTGGAACAATGAAATACACAGAAAGGCAACGGCCAGACAAATAACTCTTGTGGCATATGATCCTGAAACATTTACTCTCATGATCTTCCCCCTGCCCTGTTGATGAGTTTCCGTGTCACACCTGACATCACAAGCCCAGCCGCAAGCAAAACGCCGGCACCAGGGAGGGGTACCGGATTTGGAGCACGGGTTATGACCAGCTCACCCTGAAAATATACGGTCTTATGGGAATCGGGATCAGTGTGTGAAAGAAAAAATGCGGCCCCATCAATATCCGCATCGTCTTCAGACAGTATCAATGCAATGTCAGCCCTGTCCCCTGTATTCAACACAAAATTCCAGCCAAGCGCCATGGAGACATCATCCCCCTCTATACCGTCTCCAGTAGGATCCGAACCGGCAAATATGGAATTGGATGAGTCTAGCACACCATTATTTACATTCCAGGCAATATCTCCAAACAGATACATGGGTTCGTCAATCTCCCACATCTGATAAGGGCCAGGCACTCCGCCGGTACTGCCATATTCATTGATAAAGCCGTTTTCATATTCATCAATTTCATGATCAAACCATGAGATAAAGAGCACATCTTCTCCCTCTGCCGCAGCCGTGTAGTGCCATGTGAGGGTACCAAGCCCGCTTTCCGGATCTAAAAGGTCGTTACCCAGACCCGGAACATCTCCAAGGTGATTTCCGTACGTCACATTTCCATAATAGAAGGTACCATTCAGATTAATACCCCACTGGTAGAGAGAAATAGAAGCATAAGCAGTTGAACTGATTATCAGAAACAAAAAAGATAAGATTAAAATAGATGAAAATTTGTTCCCCATGCCGCCCCCCTGGAAACTGCATTTTTGGGTGATTAACCGAGGTATCGTCCGCCATCTGCCAGGCCAGTTTGCGTGAAATAACCCCTAAATGAAATAGAAAAAGATTCCCTCAAGGAAGAAACCATCTCCCACTCCCTTAGCCGAGGCAGAAAATACTGTATTATTAAGATGTTAACTATTTTTCTTCAAAGAAGAAGATTTTTCAGAAGTTGATTTATAAACATTATGCAATGTTTATACCGCCCAAACAAACCAATAAAATAGTCAATGAATACCCCTTAAGAAGCTATTTTATGACTTATAAATTTAAATATGGAAAAATTTTCCATACCAAGAAAAATATTACTCTGGAAATAGTGGATTGGTTCAGCGGTAAATGTT
>JALWJV010000009.1 GCA_026996955.1 Deltaproteobacteria bacterium | reverse complement strand
ATAGTATGCATCATATAGGGCAATAGGAAAATTGTTTCTTGATGGTGGAGATTTTTTTAATAAACGTTCCCAATAAAAAGAAGACACAATTGCTCCTTTTAAAGAACTCCCTGGGATGTATGGTTTCCCATTGTGGTTTTTCATTATTGATTTTATCTCATTAATGTTTGGAGCTTCACCATTTTTGACAGTACCCTTTACAAGGGCAAACCCCGCGCCTGCCGTGGCGGCCCATTTGAAGTTAAGGGCCTTTATCTGTTTTTTACGAACCTCATAATTGTATCCCGGCATGTGACACATGAGGCAGTCTGCCTCAAGGACTCCTGTCTCGGCCCAGCGGGCCCTGAAATAATCTCCATCAAATCCGTTTGCCCCGCCTGGGACAATACCGTTTGCCGGGTCAGCGGCAAACTTGTCGTAACGCCTGCCGTTTCTGTCATATTCAGCAGGCCCCCCTCCCGGATGACACCCGCCGCATGTCTGAACAAATGTAAATGACGTAAGGTCAATCTCCCTGGCGCTGCTGTTTTTCTTTTTCGCCAACTGGCGATAGTTGGGCGCGGCGCTTCAGTAGCGTCCCCCGTACTGCCCGGGAGTTCGCATCCAGGGGTACATTGCCGCAAGCTCAGGTGAAAGTTTTTCATCCGCACCCTGCTGGAAGTGGTAACCGCTTGTAATACGGTCATAGTCATGACACTGGCCGCAAGTCTTTTTAGGGCTGTAAGGGACCGCTGTATTTATCCCGTGAACAGGATCAATGATATTCCCGTCCTGGTCTTTAAGAAAAAAAGGCGGGCATACCGACATGAAATCCCGCCGCTCAAGCTCTTCAGGAGAGCGGTCGGACACCTTTGCGTGAAAGCCGGATGGTTGTATGCCGGACGATGCCGCAGACGTTAATGGTGCCAACGATAATAGTACAATCAAAATTCCCGGTATGCTTTTCAAGACACCCATGCTGTTCTCCCGCAATAGTTCCCAGTGAAAATCATATAATAAAATTAAACAGATAACCCACTATAATTATACTTACGGACACAACCCCCACGAATGTCGCAATGAGCTGCTTCTTCAGAACCTGGCTCAGTATCACCATCTCCGGAAATGAGAGGGCGGTTACAGCCATCATGAATGCCAGGGTTGTTCCAAGCGGAAGCCCCTTGGCCATAAGGGCCTGTACAATGGGTATTACCCCTGCGGCATTACTGTAGAGGGGCACGCCGAGAATTACCGCAAAGGGCACAGCCACTGGATTTGAGGGACCTGCATATCTCAGCAGAAAATCCTGCGGCACATAGCCGTGAACAAGAGCGCCTGCGGCAATACCGAGAAGTACATATATCCAGATTTTGCCCAGGATATCTTTAACGTATCCCTTTGCATAATGAATACGCTCCTGCCAGTTCATATCCGGGACTTCCGCCTCTCCCATGCGAACTTCCCAGACATAATCCGCCACGTACTTTTCCATGTTGAGTTTTCCAATCACAATGCCTGCAACTATTGCAACAAGCAGCCCTGTAACCAGGTAAATGGCGGCAATTTCCCAGCCAAACAGGCCGAAGAGCAGAATGAGCGCCACCTCGTTCACCATGGGTGAGGCTATAAGAAAGCTGAAGGTGACTCCCAGCGGGATACCTGCCTCCACAAAGCCGATGAACAGGGGACAGGCTGAACAGGAACAGAAGGGGGTTACCACGCCAAGTAGTGCAGATAGTACATGGCCGATATAGACATTTTTCCCGGCAAGAAACTTGCGGGTACGCTCCGGCGGGAAAAAGCTCCTGATGATTGCCACAACAAAGATGATTGTGGCAAGCAGGAAGAATATCTTGGTGGTATCTTCAATAAAGAAGTGCAGGGACTCAGCAAGATGGGTCTCGGGGTTCATGCCAAGCCACTGGTAAACAATAATGTCTGCTATGATGGTAAAAATTTTCAGCATTGTTCAAATCATCCTGTTATGCACTATTATGCAGCATCCGGGGCTGCATCAGACTCTTCCGGGAAAAATTTCCCTTTCAATCTCAAGGCCACGTTTACAAGCCCGATCAAAACTGGGACCTCCACAAGCGGGCCAATAACCGCCGCAAACGCAGCACCGGAGTTAATTCCAAACACAGCCACGGCTACCGCTATTGCAAGTTCGAAGTTGTTTGATGCCGCGGTAAATGAAAGGGTAACGGTATGCTTGTAATCAGCCCCTGCCTTTGCGCTCATGTAGAAGGAGATGAAAAACATGACCAGGAAGTAGATGGTAAGAGGTATGGCTATGCGAATTACATCAAGGGGAAGTTCGACAATATACTCTCCCTTGAGGCTGAACATTACCAGTATGGTAAAAAGCAGGGCGGTAAGGGTTATAGGGCTTATGGCAGGAATAAATTTTTTCTCATACCACTCCCTGCCCTTGATCTTAAGGCCAACATAGCGCGAAATCATGCCCGCGATGAAGGGTATTCCAAGATAGATAAAGACACTGTGGGCAATCTGGCCCATGGAGACATTTACCTCCACGGCCTCTCCGAGCCCAAGCACGGGAGGCAGCCAGGTAATGAAAAACCACGCGTAAACAGAGTAGAAAAGGACCTGGAAGATGGAGTTGAAGGCAACGAGCCCTGCACAGTACTCGGTATCACCGCGCGCAAGCTCGTTCCACACGATTACCATGGCTATGCAGCGGGCAAGGCCTATCATTATTAGCCCCACCATGTACTCGTGGTATCCCTGGAGCAGGGTGACAGCCAGCACAAACATTAGTATGGGGCCAACTATCCAGTTCTGAACCAGCGACAGGGCAAGAATCCTTCCGTTTTTGAACACCTCGCCAAGTTCCTCGTACCGAACCTTTGCAAGGGGCGGATACATCATGAGAATCAGGCCGATGGCAATGGGAATGTTTGTTGTACCCACCTGAAAGGAATGGATAATATCGGTAACAGAAGGAAAAAGGTAGCCTGTGCCAACCCCGATTGCCATTGCGGCAAAAATCCAGAGCGTTAGGTAGCGGTCAAGAAACGACAATTTTTCAACTATCTTTTCAGACATTTGGACATGAATCTCCTGCACTTTTCATTATTGAATATAGTCATATTGACATACAACAATATATCAAGCCTGCTACAAAAAAGTCATAAAAAACTGCTTACTCGGTTTAAACATTCATATCTCTAGTTCCTTCCGAACTAGGGGCACAAGACGCCTTTTTATATCATCGCGAACCAGGCGAAAAGCTGCAAGACGTTCATCATTGCTCCCTTCAACCTTTGCAGGATCATCAAAACCTACGTGAATGCGCTTTCCCTGACCCGGCCATAATGGGCAGCTTTCAGCAGCGCCACCGCACAGGGTAATTACCAGGTCAAATGCCTGTCCCTTAAACTCGTCAATGTGCTTTGACCTGGCCCGGGAAATATCTATTCCGTCTTCCTCAAGGACCTTAATTGCAAGGGGATGAACCCGGACTGGCTCTGTTCCGGCAGAGAAGGGCTGCACCAGGCCTTCAAGCGCCTGCCCGACTATTGCCTCTGCCATCTGGCTCCTGCAGGCATTCTGGGTACAGATAAAGAGTACTTTCTTCATGCCGTATTCTCCGTATTCGTCTTGCCTCTGCCATTTCCCGAGATACTGTTCCTGTCCACAGCTTTTAATGTTTTCTCTAGACCACGCCACTCAAGCTCGGATAACGCATTGGCCATTACAAGCTCAAGCAACTGGCCACTGAATTTATCTTCAGGGTCAAGAAAATAGATGGTCCAGTTACCTTCCCGCCTGCTGTTTATAAAACCGGTATCTTCAAGTTGCTTCAGATGCCTTGAGACAGTAGGTTGTGCAAGCTCCAACACATGGGTAAGCTCACACACACACATGGACCTGACACTGAGCATGGCAAGAATTTTTATCCTTGTACCGTCAGAGAGGGCCTTCAATTTGCGTAGTGTTGATTTGAAAATTTTTGTCTCCATTATTTGAACATAGCCTGTTAGCCATACACATCAAGGACCAACATTGTCGTTTTTTGAGTGTTCAGCATTATAAAATCGTCATCTGATAGTCTGTAATGTATATAGCCATATTACAATATAACTAAATTTCATGCAAGAAAATTGATCCTGGATTGAGCGTTTCAAAATCTGGAAAATTGTGTTTTGCGTTGAACATTTAGAAAATTAAAGGACCAGGAGTAGAACTCATCCAGAATAATCTTCCCTTAAAAGAGATAGTTTATTACATACCGATAAGGCCGATAAGGAAAGTAATGATGTGTTTGTGGGCCTAGTGTTTAAAATGCCACACGACGATAAAGGCATGTTGAGTGTTTCAAAATCTGGAAAATTGTTTTTTCAAAGAAGTTAAAGTGTAATTAGATTTGTTTGGATGTATGAAGAAGTGACAGAAAAGTCTGGAGATCATTACAGGACAGGGTAGGGTAAAATTGTTTACGACATATAGATTATCAAAAGCATTTACAATACAGGTAATTAACTTCTTGTTGCTGGCGCTTTTGTTGATGCTCGGTTCTGCCGATGCAGGACACATACGGGCTTTTCATTGGGTGGACGATGAAGATTATCCGCCACTAATTTACCGCGGAACAGACGGAATGCCAGCGGGTATTTTATGCGAGATAATGACAGAGGCATTTCACCGGCTGGATATTCCCCTTGAAGTAGAGGTCTATCCCTGGGTTAGAGCGCAAAAGATCGTAGCAGACGGCAAAGCAGATGGTATGGTTACCATCCTGACCGATGAAAGAAAAACGTTTTTTCTAAGCTCCGACCCCATTCTTCTTGTTTGTGAACACATATTTGTCCACAGAAATAATCCACGTGTAAAGGAGATAATGTCCATACGCTCGCTTAAAGAAGTTAGGCCATTTAAAATCGTTGAAGTAATCGGTGCCGGATGGACCAAGGAGAACCTGAAGGGATTTGACATAACGTGGGTCCCAGATATGGACAGTGCTTTCAATATGCTTATCAAGGGACGGGTAGATATTTATATTGCAAATAATTTTACAGGGGCTGCCTTTATTAAAAAGAAGATAAAAAAGGGCAATTCAATTTCAGAAGGTTATAAAAGCATAATAACCAATCCATACCCACTCAAGACAGTAGCTTTCCGTCTTCTTGTTCGAAAAGATTCCCCGTTTACCAATGTGCTGGATGATTTCAACAAGGCCATTCATCAGATGCAGATGGATGGCACCATGCAGCATATTTTTGAAGGAACCCATTTGTCACAAAATGACGATATTTGTAGTCAAGATGAAACCAGCAGTAAAGCCGGAATGGTTAAAGAGTAAAATCGGGAGGCGTTTTGCGCTCTATGTGGCATTAATTGGGGCAATAATGGCCCTGATGCTCTCCTTTATCATATCGTATCAGCAATACCAGGCCAGGGTCTCTTTCCTTAAAAGCGAACTGGATAACGTTGTAGCAAGCAATAAGTCTTTTATAGAGGAGAGTTTGTGGATACTGGATACTCGCTTACTGAAACTTGCAATTCAGGGTTTCCTGGCCAGTGGCGATGTTGTATTTGCTGAGATCACCGATGAAAACGGAAAGACTATCGTCAGTTTTGGAACGCTTGACAGTGACAATGTCATAACAAAAACAATTCCCCTTTATCACCGGAATGGGGGAAAAAATGTCTTCCTGGGCAAGCTTACGGTTGCGGCATCAAAACGATCTGCTTACAGGAAAGCTGTATCCTCGATTATAATCACCCTTTTTCAGAGCCTGTTACTGATGTCCATTATTTCTCTAAGCATCATTTACATATTCTGGTATCTTGTTTCCAGGCATTTGATCACCATTCAGCAGTACACTAGGCGCATCACATTTGAAGAGCCACAGGGACCTCTGGTATTGGATCGCCCCATTAACAGGCACACCAAAGATGATGAACTTGCCAGTACGGTGGATGCTATAAATTTCATGTACAGCAAGGCCTATGAAGCCTACCAGAAACTTAAAAAGGAGACATCGGAAAAAATCAAGCTGGAACAGCAACTCCTACAAGTCCAGAAAATGGAATCCATTGGCCGGCTTGCCGCTGGTATCGCACATGATTTCAACAATGTTCTCAGTATAATCCTGGGTTATTCAGACCTGATGCTTGCTACTCTTCCAGTCAACGATCCAATACGTGAGAAAATAAAGCGTATTCATGAATCCGCCAATCAGGCTGCTACCTTGACTCGGCAATTGCTGGCATTCAGCCGCAAGCAGGTTCTGGAAAAGAAGGTTCTATCAATCAATACAATTATACAGAATTTTCTGAAAATTTTGGGCAAGATGGTAGGCGAAGACATAGTAATTACCACCTATCTGTCAGAGGAAAGCTGCAATGTTGAGGCCGATCCCGGTCAAATTGAACAGGTTATAATGAACCTGATAGTAAACGCCAGAGATGCCATGCCAAACGGAGGTGAAATCATAATTGAAACCGCAGAGGTGGAACTTGATCAGCACTATGTGAATAAACGTAATGAGGTGAAACCGGGACGATACGTTCTCATGGCCATTAGTGATACCGGAGAGGGCATGGACGAAGATATTCTAGCAAGAATATTTGATCCATTTTTTACCACCAAGGAACAGGGAAAAGGAACCGGTCTTGGCCTGGCAACGGTGTATGGTATTGTTAAGCAACACGATGGCTATATTTACGCATACAGTGAAAAAGAAAGAGGGACAACATTCAAAATATATTTACCGGCCAGCGACAAAACGGCTGAAGACGCAGAAAGTAAATCTTCCACCAAGGTGTTGCCGCAGGGAAACGAGACAATACTTATCGTTGACGACAATGCATCTATTCGTCAGCTTATTATAGAAACGCTAAAACCGCTGGGATACAACTGCCTTCAGGCTGCGTCAGGTAAGGATGCAATTAATGTAATACGTGAATATAGTGGTAAAGTACACCTGCTCATCACGGATGTCATTATGCCAGGTATGAGCGGCAGAGAGCTAGCCGACATGATCAGAAAAGAAATGCCCCACATAAAGGTAATATTCATGTCGGGTTACACGGAGAATATCATTGCCCACCATGGTGTGCTCGAGCAGGGAATTAATTACATTCCCAAACCCATCACACCTGTTACATTGACTCAGAAAATCAGGCGGGTGCTAAACAATAACCGAGTGAAAAATTAAAGCCGAACTACAGTGTAAAAGGTCGGCAAAATTTAAACTTCTTTACAGTGAATGAAAGGAATGAAGGTATGAAACCTATTTCACGAAGAATATTTATCAAAAAGAGTTTGTTGGGACTTGCAGGCTATGGGCTTGCATCCGGATTCTTAGGTGGTTTACCTGTAGAGGCAACTACAGGAGAGTCAGCTGCACCCAGTCTGAAAGATGAATGTCTTAGTTTCATTCACGTGACAGACACCCATCTTGATCTTGGAAAACCACAAAGCGTCTCATGGCTTGAGATGTTCGTTGAAAGGATTAACAAAGACTATTCCCATATAGACCTTGTGGTTTTTGGAGGAGATAATTTCAACAACAACGTACCGGGTCAAAAGGAAGCCGAAACCTTCAAGAAGATAGCCGACCAGCTCAAATGTCCCTGGTACTCGGTGCGTGGTAACAAGGAATCCTCACCCAAACCCGCAAACGACCCCTTGAACCAGGATGATTATGCAAAGATGTTTTTCACATCTGGCGCCAAGGTGTCCGGAAGGGACTGGAGCCTTCAAAAGGGGAGGTACACAATACTGGGGATTGACACCACCATTGAGCACCACAACAACGGCATGTTTACCGCGGAAAGCATGGATTTTGTGGAGGATCAGCTTAAAAACAACAAGGATCGCTATTTCATTCTTTTAAATCACCAGGTCTATTGGAACTTCTGGGGTGAAAAAGATCAGGCTGCCATCCACAAGTATGTACTGAACAATGCAGACCAGGTAAAAAAGCGGCTGTTCAAATATCCTAACCTGAAACTCACCCTGTCGGGTCACAAGCATCTGGATAACGTAACCCGTGATGGGCATGTAAATGTTATTTCCACGCTGGGTTTCATCGTGCCTCAAGGTACGAAAAAGGATCACCAGTTTCGTGTTGTTGAAATGAAGAACGGCAATATCGTGCGCCAGCAGGTGGCAGGTATCCTCTGAAAAGGTTACGAAGAATGGTCCGGTGCCAGAAAAGAACCAAGGGCTCAGGGTACCGCAACAGGTAATGAGTTATTTGCCACGAAGGACACGAAGTGCTGATAATCTTTAGTCTTCGTGACCTTCGTGGGCTTTTAATAACATAATATGAACGTATCTATTCAGTGTAGTGAATGGTCTTGTTT
>JALWJV010000008.1 GCA_026996955.1 Deltaproteobacteria bacterium | reverse complement strand
AGCCTCTACACATTCAGGACCGTTGCCTGGGAGCCCAAGTTTGTCTATTACATAGGCGTGGCTGCGCATGCCAAATTCGTTTAGTGGCATTACGCAATCCACCGCCCTTTTTGCCGCTATGCTTAAAACCCCTTTACTGTCACTGATATCAACCGGATAGAATTCGTCTGCCAAAGGGCCGGCCGGGGCATCTTTGTCACGGTCAATGGCGATAACATGCCAATTATCCCTTTTGAGGCAATGGACTATCCGTGCGTGGTATAAGCCTGCCCCCAAGATCAGCACTTTTTTCATGGCCTTTCCCTATATTTTTTCAGGCAAACTGTTTCAAACGTATTCCATTTAAGCCGGTCAATGCAGTCAAACCATTGATCTTCCAGGTCCTCTATTGCCTGCAATCTTTTTATAAAATCAAGAGTTTGTTTCTCACGCGGTATTATTACCACTCCAGAATCGTCACAAACGGCTATGGCTCCTTCATAGGGCCTTCTCAATTCCCTCTCCCTTTCGGGTGGAAGGAACGCGTGGCTTTCCCGGTTAAAGCATCCAATGGGAGTAGGCCCTTCATACCAAATGGGCCATTCTTCCTTGATGAGGTGGGGAATGTCACGTAGTTTCCCTTTTACCACTATTCCTGCAGCTTGGCGGTACAGCATGAGGAATTTTGAGACGAGAGACCCAAAGAGGGCACGATCATTACAGTCGATGGCATCCACAACCAGGATCTGGTTCTCTGGAAAATTCTGGATCATGTAATGCAGGGCCCAGTTGGACTCATTATAACCATAGGCCCAGAAGACTTTTCCAACCCTGAACTGTTTTCTTGTAATAGGCATCAAACCCGGTATGACGCCAGATTTGTCCAGGCAATCTGATATCTCTGTAGAGCTGATACGATTTCGTTTAATCGTGTCTATGATGGTGTCTTGAATGTCCATTGCCTACCCCGTTTTGTTAAAGTGGATTTGAGGGAAAAAACGCAAGATATTGGCCCCCAGGATACCTCCTTCTTCCAGGATTTTCTGTGTGTACCCCAGTCCTGTGAGGGTATTAAGGACCCTGCCCATATCCCCTTCAGGAAAATCCGAACCTATGCAAAGCCTCTTTTCAAAGGTGTCAAGGAGAAATGCAATGTCATTACCAATTGAGGAGCGGGCAAATCTGGTTACTGTCAGGCTGACATCCAGGAGGACGTTTTCCAGAGGACGAATCACCTCTGAGGTGGCAAGCACCTCAAAATATCCGCCGTGTACAAGAATCAGCCTTGTTTCGTCATGTTTTGTGCAAAGTTCATGCAGAACGTCATAAAGTGGACGTCCAAGAGGTGGCATGGGGGGACGCTGTATCGTGCAGATCATTGCGGTCAGGTTGTGCCTGCCTGCGGTTTTGATTGCAGTATGCACTCCCTCTGACAGGAAGGTGGTCCCTGAAAGCCGAGGATGAATCTTGATCCCCATAAAACCCAGGGCTGCAGCCTCTTTTACCGCTTGGGTTATGTTTTCCAAAGGCATTCCGGTATCAATTCCGCAAACCGGGATGAAACGGGAGGGATTACGGCAACATGCATCAAGGATGAGACGGTTGTCTGAAAAGGCAGGAATGCCAGCCAGTACAGCCATGTCAACCGCATTCTTTCGCATGGACTCAAGCAGGGCAGAGAGTGACGCATCATAATCTCCGCAGAGCCATTTCCCATCTTCAGTAATATGGGTAAGTGCGTCAACAATCATGGTATGGTGTCCCGGCGCTGCCTTTATTCAAGTGTTTGACCTGACAGGAGTTCTTCTCCCAGTTTAATGGTAGATGCGATGCTTACCGGAACGCTGTGGTATTTAAG
>JALWJV010000007.1 GCA_026996955.1 Deltaproteobacteria bacterium | reverse complement strand
AGAACCTGGCGCAGCAGGGGGCTTAAGGTAGGATTTGTGCCCACCATGGGATATTTTCATGAGGGACACCTTGCCCTTATGGACGAGGCTTCAAGACTTTCTGACCGTGTAGTTGTAAGCCTCTTTGTAAATCCCACACAGTTTGGCCCGTCTGAAGATTTTAACAAATATCCCAGGGATACCAGCCGGGATATCAGCCTTGCTGAACAGAGGGGCGTTGCCTGCCTTTTCATGCCGGAAAAGTCCGACATCTACCTTCCGGTCCACCAGACATGGGTAGAGGTGACAGAAATCTCCAAAGGGCTTTGCGGAAGGACAAGGCCCGGTCATTTCAGGGGTGTGGCAACGGTTGTTGCAAAACTCTTCAATATCGTTGAGCCTGACATTGCCGTCTTTGGTGAAAAGGATTTTCAGCAGCTTCAGGTAATACGGCAGATGGTGCGGGACCTGAATTTCCCGGTTGAGATACATGGCTATCCAATAGTGCGGGAAGATGACGGCCTTGCAATGAGTTCACGCAACAGCTATCTTTCTGAATCAGAGAGAAATGACGCCCTGTGGCTGAGCATGGCCATTGAAAAATGCAGGGAGCTTTTAAGCCAGGGGCTGACCAGCCGCAAAGAAGTGGTGAAAAAACTGCAGGATTTTATCACTCAGACGCCATCTGCCAGGATTGATTACATATTCCTCGGGGACCCGGAGACACTGAATGAACCCGAGGAGATACCAAACCCTGCACTTATTGCCCTGGCTGTTTTTATTGGAAATACACGGCTTATTGATAACGCTATCATAGACAGGTAATGGCATGACAAGAACCATGCTTAAATCAAAAATCCACAGGGCAACTGTAACAGATGCCAACATAAACTATGCAGGAAGCCTGACCCTGGATCTTGATCTCATGGAAGCGGCTGACCTGCTTCCCTGTGAGCAGGTGATGGTTTATAACATCACCAACGGCGAGCGTTTTGACACCTACATAATAACCGGGGAACGCGGCTCAGGCACAGTGTGCATAAATGGAGCGGCTGCAAGAAAGGCAAATATCGGCGACCTTATCATTATCGCCTCATATGCCCAGTACTCTGAAGATGAGATACGTTCCGGATGCAGCAAAATTGTAGTGCTCGGCGCTGAAAACCAGATAGTGGAAGAGCGGACTGACGCCTGGGTGCCTGCATGAGCCTCTCTAAGCAAAGTTCAAAATCTCCCAGCATAACATCCGCGCCTTTTGTACCTTCCCTTTCAACTTTCCTGCCCACCATCCTCTGAAACATGGAATATGTGCAGCAGGCATCAACGGAGCCTGGGCAGGACATGGCACCTGCCAACCCTGCCATTGTCCTAGAGGGTGTAACCCGCACCTTCAAGAGCGGTTCTCTTGTAACCACTGCATTAAAGAACCTCAGCATAAAGATAAGGCCAGGTATTGTTACCGGCCTGATCGGTCCTGACGGAGCGGGCAAGACCACCTTCATGCGCCTGTGCGCAGGCCTTCTAAGGCCGGATAAAGGCAGTGTCACAGTCCTTGGGACAGATGTAGCCAGGTCCACCCTTCAGGTGCAGTTAAAAATCGGGTACATGCCCCAGAGATTTGCACTGTATGAAGACCTGACGGTGCAGGAGAACATGGATCTTTATGCAGATCTTCAGGGAGTTCCCGTTAACGTGCGCAAGGAGCGCTTTGCACAGCTTCTTGACATGGCCGGCATGGCACCTTTTACATCACGGCTGGCAGGCCGGCTTTCAGGGGGCATGAAACAGAAATTGGGGCTTATCTGCACACTGGTCCGTGCACCTTCCCTGCTTCTTCTTGATGAGCCCACCGTTGGGGTTGACCCTGTATCAAGACGGGAACTGTGGGCAATAGTTTACAGGCTGGTAGAGCACGAAAAGATGAGCGTGCTTCTGAGCACTGCTTACCTTGACGAGGCGGAACGGTGCACAGAGGTTGCGCTCCTGCACAATGGAGAACTGCTGGGACAGGGCCCTCCTGATGCATTCAGCAAAGAGGTTCAGGGCAGGGCATGGACAGTAACAGGGTTCAGGCAGGAAAAGAGGCGGGGCCTTCAGATAATGCTGTCTGACCTTCCCTGGGTGGTGGACGCCCTGATCCTGGGGCAGAGCATCAGGCTTGTCACTGCCCCGGGCATGCATGCGCCTTCTCTTGTTGCCAAAACAGTTCCGGAATCCAAATGGGGAAAACTTGTTGTGGAGTCTGTGCCGCCCCGTTTTGAGGACTGTTTTATTGCAAGGCTTAAGGGCAGCCGCAAGGATGAGGAGATAAGCCGGGATATAAGGCTTGAACATCCCATTCAGGTTGATGCAGACAGGGAAATCATTGTTGTAAGGGATCTTAAGCGCCGTTTCGGGGATTTTTATGCGGTTAACGGCATAAACTTTTCTGTCAGGCAGGGGGAGGTGTTCGGGCTTCTCGGGGCAAACGGGGCAGGGAAGACCACCACCTTCCGTATGCTCTGCGGGCTTCTTCCCATATCAGACGGGACCTGTCTTGTGGCAGGAAAGGACCTCAGAAAGGCCGGTTCTGAGGCCAGGAGACGAATCGGCTACATGGCACAGAAATTTTCTCTCTATGGCGAAATTTCTGTCCGTCAGAACCTCAATTTTTTCAGCAGTGTTTACGGGCTTAAGGGCAGACATCGAAGAATACAGATTGAGTGGGCAATGGACACCTTTGAGCTTCACCAGTACGCATCAACAAAGGCACATCTCCTGCCCCTTGGCTTCAAACAGCGCCTTGCCCTGGCCGCAGCCCTTATGCACGAGCCCTCAATACTATTTCTTGATGAACCTACCTCAGGTGTTGATCCCCTTGCCAGGCGGGAGTTCTGGCGCCATATAAATAACCTGGTAAGGCAGGGCGTCACAGTGCTGGTGACAACCCACTTCATGGAAGAGGCGGAGTACTGTGACAGGCTTGTTATAATGGCAGGAGGGAAGGTGCTGGCTGAAGGGACTCCTGAGGAGCTTAAGGCAAAGTGCCCATCCGGGGAGACGGGTGAGATTACCATGGAGGATGCATTTATCTATCTGCTGGAGCAGATGGAAAACAGGGTTTAAAGAAAATAATATTCCACCTTTTCCTTGAGGAGCCGTTCCAGAACGTCCTTGTCAAGGTGTGCAATGTCTCTGTAGAGCTCCGGAGAAATTTTAAGGAATACCTCAAGCAGCTCAGGGTCAAAGTGCGTGCCTGCCCCCTCTTTCATAACCTCCTGTGCCTTTTCAAGCCTGTAGGCTGACCTGTATGGCCTGTCTGAGGTGAGGGCGTCAAATACGTCAACTATGGCAAAGATTCGGGCATTAAGGGGTATTTCATCCTTCTGCATGCCGTTGGGATAGCCCTGTCCGTCAAACTTTTCATGGTGGTAGTGAATCACATCAAGGGCGTCCCTAAACCAGGGATCCTTGCTTACTATCTCCTTTCCAAGCTCAACATGGGTTTTCATTACGTCAAACTCTTTTTCAGTAAGTGTGCCTGATTTAAGGAGGATATTATCCTTTATGCCAATTTTTCCCACGTCATGCAGAAATGCTCCCTTGATCAGGGTCCTCATCTCCTTTGGAGAAAGTTTCAGCTCCTCGCCCATTGCAATGGCGTAGAGGGTTACCCGGAAGTTGTGCAGGCTGGTATCACTGTCCCTTAGTGCGATTGCATCGCCCAGGTACTTGATGGTGGCAAGGTTGCTTGCAAGGAGCAGTTTTTCGTTCTCACGAAGCTCTCGATATGCCCGGACAAAGAGTGGGAAAAGTGAGGCGGCAAGAAGGAGCACAAAGAAGACGCCTGCAGCAATGCTCAGGAGGCGGCGATGTCTGAAATTTGCAATGGTGGCAGGATCAACCTCCTTGATAGCCTCTGCATAGCCGATGATATTGTCTGAGATGTTACGAACAGGGCCGCCAAACCAGAGGTAGGTTTTGCCCTGGAATTTGACAATCTCTACAACAATATCCTTTACAGGCTCTGAAAATGGAAATTTGTCTCTGTTTGCCTCCAGGAAACCGCTGGCAGGAAACCCTGGTCTTACTTCACTGCAAATGGGCCTTAGGTGTTCGTCATAGACAGTGAGTTTCTGTATATCCCGGTCAACCTGGATCCTGTTCTTGAGATACTGTTCTATTGGTTGTATATCGGTCTCGGTGCTTAGATGATCGCGCTGTCTGAAAAGATCAGCAGTGTTGACCCGGAAATCTACGGAGATATCCTGTTTGAAGTTGTGAAGCTCAAAGTAATAGAAAAAAATGCTGGCAAGGAGCACTACAAGGACTATTACTATGGCGGTTCTGGCAAAGAAATGTGCCAGTATGTTTTTTCTTAGCTTGTATTCAGGCATAAAAAAGCATTTGTATTTTTAACCTGTTCTCAAATAACAGATAGGGTTGAACAAGTCAAAAAATTCATGGTAACAGAAAATCGTTCTGACATAACCACTCATGACCGGATTTAATAACCATGTCACGGAAAAAACTGATACTTTCAGCAGGAGTAATTGTTTGCAGACAGGGCCAAGATGGAGAATACCTCTTTCTGCTTCTGCGCGCCTATGGTTTCTGGGATTTCCCAAAAGGCATTGTTGAGCCTGGGGAAGACCCGGTGCAGGCAGCAATCAGGGAGACAGAGGAGGAGACAACCATAAATGACCTGGACTTCAAGTGGGGTTTTGACTACAGGGATACCGGGCCATACAACAACCGCAGCAAGATTGCCCGGTATTATATTGCCGAGACCAAAACCAGGGACATTGATCTTCCTGTGAATCCGGAGATTGGAAAGCCTGAACATGATGCATACAGATGGTGTACATACCAGGAGGCCCTGCAACTGGTGGCACCAAGGGTTAAAGATGCCCTTTCATGGGCGCACAGCGTCATTTCCTAGCACATCGCCAGCGCAAAAGACCTCCTCTGTGTTGACGGCATCTTCCGGGCTTCCCCCTTCATAAGAAACAGTCTTTAACAGGACCGATCCTTTTCCTGCCCTGACCAGCGCTCCTTCATCCCCCACAGAGATAACCGTGCCGGGTGATGTATCCGGGGCGTCATTACGTGCCTCAGCCTCCCATACCATGATCCGCCTGCCATCCTTCTCAAAAAACGCCCCGGGATAGGGCCAGGCAACTGCTCGCACCAGGTTATAAATCCTTTTGGCATCCCATGACCAGTCTATGCGGCCGTCCTCCGGTCGTCTTCCTCCAAAGTATGTTGCCTGGGAGTGATCCTGCACAATGCGGGGGGCTGTGCCGTCAAGGAGCTTTGGAATATACTCCCTGAGCACATCTGCAGCCGCGCTCTCAAGCCTTGAAAACAGGTCAACAGCCGTATCAGTTTCAGGCACATCAACGGCCTTCTGCCCCACAATATCCCCTGCATCTGCCTGGAGTACCATGTGGTGCAGTGTAACACCGCTCTTCCTTTCGCCGTGCACCAACTGCCAGTTTACAGGGCATCTGCCCCGATATTTTGGAAGCAGGGATCCGTGCAGGTTTACTGCGGCAAGCCGGGGCACATCGAGCACCTGCTGTTTTATCATCTGCCTGAAATAGCAGGAAAGCAGGATGTCCGGGCCAATTTCAGTCAGGAGCTTTACCCACTTGGGATCGTTAATGTTATCAGGAAAGTAAACGGGAATGTTGTGCTTTCGTGCAAGATCGGCAAGGGAGTCAAACCACCTGTTTTCGTCGGGATCATCCCTGTGTGTAAAAACCGCAGGTACAGGCACTCCAAGTTCAAGCAAAACCTTGAGCGCTGTGCACCCCATGTTATGATAACCGCAAAGCACTACTGACATAGCTGGAACCCCCAAAAGAATTTTTTCAGCCTGCGGCAGAATTAAGCCCTGAGCCCGGTGCTCATTTCTGCCTCCTGGCCTGGGTACGCTTCCGGTAGAGGCGCTCTGTGAACCCGCCCTCCTGTTCAAAGGCCCTTGCCTGGGCAGCAAGCTGCCGGTCAAGGAGGTAGCAGGCCAGGTTCAACAGGGAGAGCGCGCCATTTGCTGCAAGGCAGGCTGAGCTCAAGGACTGATACGGACTTACACAGACCGGCACGGACTTTCCCCGGCTGTCCCTGCAAGTCCGTGTTTGTCGGTGTTGGTCTGTGTTGTCTTTGTGGTCCGTGCTTCCCGTGCCCCGTTCCCTCTCCCCGGCCACCCAGTTAGCAAACTCTTCCACTGTCTGCGGTTTAAGCGCCTTGAAGCGCTTAAGCGCCGGGTGATCCGGCGAAAGCTCAGGCAGCTTGCGCTGCCGCAAAAAATCTTCATAGTCAAGCCTCAGTTCCTCAAGGCTTGCCCTGGCAACATTGGTCAGTTTAAGCTCTGTCTTCCTGGAAGTGCCCGCCGCCTTGCTCCCCTCTGCAATATTCTGAACCCCTGAGCGCGCTGCCTGCACCATCTGGTCTTTTGTCCGGCTGAAGCGGTCAATGTAACGGTTACAGAAACGTACGGTCACGTCATATACAAGTCGCGCAACCTGAAAGCTCTTCAAATTGCGGTAGCCACCGTGTTTGGGAATAAGCCCGTTATCAGGGTGTGGGCCCGTGCCAAAGCCGTCCTTTCTGTCCCGTTTTTTCAAGCCCATCCCCCTTCTAATGAAGAATGTTTTGCCACATGCTCTAATCCCTGCGGGTATTAATCATGGCAGCAACTGCAGCAGCACCAAAACCGTTATCAATGTTCACCACAGATATCCCTGTGGCACAGGAGTTAAGCATTGTAAGAAGGGGCGCTATGCCATTCAAATTTGCCCCGTAGCCGGTGCTGGTGGGAACTGCAATTACAGGCACTGCCACAAGCCCTCCAATAACCGAGGGGAGGGCTCCGTCCATGCCTGCAATGGCAATAATGGCTGTTGATTCTGAGAGCACCTCAATCCTTGAGATAAGCCTGTGCACCCCGGCTACACCGGAATCATACACTCGTTTTACCTTGTGACCGGCAAGCCTTAATGTCAGGCATGCCTCCTCAGCCACAGGGACATCAGCAGTGCCGGCGGTGACCACCGCAACATAACCCCGCCTACTGGAAGCGGCTTCAAGGTATTGAGGATTTTCAATATAGAGTGCGCGGGCCTCTTCGGAATATTCAAGGGTGCCGGAAAGGTTGGAACCATCAAGGCCATTCACGACCTGTTCTGCCTTTTCAGCCTTGATTCTTGTGACAAGCAGGGGCCCGCCCCGGGAGGCCAGGCTTTCAACTATTGCAATGAGCTGCTTGACACTCTTGCCCGGGCCGTAAACAACCTCCGGCAGTATATCCCTGAAACGCCTGTGATGATCAAGGCAGGCCCACTCCATCTCCTGGTACGGGAGTGTTTGAAGCTGCTTGACACATGCTTCAATTTCAAGGCTGCCATCTTTTACAGCCTGAAGCAGCTCTTTAAGCCTTGACTCTTCCACAGGCCTTAACCCCTGAGGTACTCCTTCATGGGGGCAAGCTGCTGCTCAAACTGTTCGTTTATCTGGGCGGATATGTTGTTCCACTCCTGTTCAAGGGCAGCCAGTGCCTGCAGTTCCGAAGCATCCATGCCGTAAGCGCTCTGGGCGCCACCCATGCGCTGGTTTATCTGCTCCTTGAACTGCTGCTGGTACTGATCCCTTGTCTGCTCATAGGTGCGCAGGAGCTGTTCAATCTGCGGAACTACCTGGCTTGCAATGCTTCCCTTGATCTCAACCAGGCCGTTCAGGGCCTTTCTTATGGTATCCCACTGGGATACGTCCCTGGGAAGCATGACATTTCTCAGAAGTACATCAGTAACTCCCTGGAGTACCGCAGTAATGTCAGGGTCCTCAAGTTTTGACAGGGAGTCCTGAAGGTTATCCTCCCTGCCCTGTATGTAGGCTGCGGCAATGCGCCGTCCTTCGTCAGCCCATTTCTGCCGATTCAACTCCTCCTTATCCATGCTGCCCAATTTTTCAGCCTTCTCAAGAGCAATCTCAAGAGCACTGCGTATTTCACCCATTTCTGTTATACTCCATTTAAATTTAATTATTTCTGAACAGGGCCCAAATCAAAAGGTTGACTGTTTTGTTCAGATTGATCAATTTGATGACTAATTCTGAAAAACAATAATCATGCTGATATTTTTAATCAAGTAATCTATTATTCACCTAATTTTAAACAGGAGCAGTAGCACTATGAGCCAGCAGCCGGAATGGATGGAAACACTGCTTTCCCCTGCCATTTTTGACAGTTATACAGGAAGCTCGGCAGCGGAAGTTAAGCTTGTTCAGACCCATATATCATGGGTTTTTCTTGCAGGAGACAGGGTGTTCAAGATTAAGAAACCGGTAAATTTCGGTTTTCTGGATTTTTCAACCCTGGACAAAAGACAC
>JALWJV010000006.1 GCA_026996955.1 Deltaproteobacteria bacterium | reverse complement strand
AATTTCATAATTTTTAACGGTATTCTTTTGTTGGCTGCTTTTGTAGTAATTTTGTGCCTTTCTATTGCCACAATGGTATGGCTGGCTCCTCTCACAGCGTTCAAAAGGACAGGTAATTTGCCAAAAGCAATTGCTTTACTGTTTGGGGGAGTTGCCACAATCTACCAAACTTATATTTGGGGGGGATGGGCGGCATTTTGTGTTGCTCTAACGCTAAAATTTACTCTAAACCCCGATGTCTCATGGGACTGGTTGTATTGGATTACTGGTTTCATGTGGTGCATCGGTCCAATTAGCTGGCTAGCAAATAAAGAACTACAAGTAAGTCAATCGGCTGAAGAGACACGAGAAATTCAAAAAGGAACAATGTCCTATTCACTAATTGCTATTGCGGCCTTCATAGTATTTACTTTTGCTTCTTCGTATAGCCTTCCGCTCTACGGCTTTCTATTAAAGCCAGTGGGATTGAATTCCTACATGGCGATAGAAAACTCCAATTCTGTAGAAGGAGATAGATACCAAAGATCGTAACTTGGACGCTAACAAAAAGTAGTCCACTTGTGCTAATAAAAAAATGGTCCACTCTGCCCCGATAGCGCAGACTGCGTGAGCACGTCTGCGCTATCAACTTTTGTCATAGGAGTATGGAAAAAAATTGAGCAAGATCGTTATCCCAACTCCCAATCCCTAATATTGGTGCGATCTTGCAAAAATATATTGATTGGACATTTTCTGTAGCATTCCAGTCATTCCCTAGACCGCTTACATAAACGCAAATTTAATCGGTGATCTCATCTAACAATGGGTGAACTGGGATACTGTTCTGCAGGCGTTTCCCAGCGGCAAGTGATCCTGGTCATCCACCTGACTGTACACAATATGGAGTAAAACAACATGATCAGCACTTATCTGGAGAATACCCTCCGTACCCTCCCGGCGGATAATGTCACAGAAATATTCCTCTGGGTCATCGCCGTTCTATTTCTAGTTTCGCTGGGTGCGGGTATTTTTCGGCAATTTAAAGGGCTGGTGGTATCTACCCCCGGCCTGCTCATCTCACTTGGGATTTTAGGTACTTTTGTTGGCATTGTGGTCGGACTCATGGATTTCGACCCCAATGATATTGATAACAGCATTTCCCTGTTGCTGGAGGGCTTGAAGACAGCATTCATTACCAGCCTGGTAGGTATGGGTAGTGCCATCGTGTTTAAGTTCCTTAGCGCTACATCTTTGTTGGGGGTGCGCCAAGGCGGTAAGGCAGAAAAAGATATCGGCCAGGCGCTTCTGGAAGCGATGGACAAACAGAACCAGGGTTTGGATGCTTTGCGCAAAGCCGTTGCCGGGGAAGAAGAGAGTAGCCTTGCTGGTCAGCTCAAGCTGTTGCGAAGCGATGTCAACGACCATGCACGTGCGGTACAGGAGCAGTCGAAGCTGGGTGTACAACTGCTTAATTCGCTTCATGGGTTGTCGGAACAACAGCGCGAGCATTTTCAAAGCTTTGCAAGGGATCTCTGGCAGCATATGGAAGCTTTTGGTGAGATGCTGTCGAAATCTGCTACCGAACAGGTGATAAATGCGCTTAAAGAAGTCATCGTTGATTTTAATAAAAACCTGACCGAGCAATTTGGTGAGAATTTCAAGGCGCTGGATGCGTCGGTCCAGCGTCTGGTCAAATGGCAGGGAAATTACCGTGAACAGCTAGCCCAGATGCAAGAGAATTACCAGAAAAGTGTTGAGGCAATCACTGCTACTGAGAGCTCTCTGGTCCGCATAAGTGAGGAATCTCAGAAAATTCCGGAAGTCATGGACCAGTTAAGTGATGTGGTTAAGGTCAATCAGCATCAGATCCAGGAACTCAGCAATCACCTTGATGCTTTCGTCCAGGTGCGGGACAAGGCTGTGGATGCAGTGCCTGAGATAGGTAAACGTATTGATGAAATGACCAGTGGCGTGGCAGATGGAACCAAGGTGTTGATTGAAGGTTTACAACGCAGTGGTGAGGAGCTTAACAAGACCATTGCGGATAGCACAAAGGGATTAAAGGATGGCTTGCTCCAATCGACTGACCTGTTAGCCAATACGCTGGCAACCGGCGTGAAGGAATTTGAAAAGAATACCCATGCTTTGAGTACCAGTCTTACCGGCATGGCTGAAGAGATGAACAATAATATCCGCAACATGGCAGGTGTCCTTGTAGAGAGTTACAACCAGCTCAGCGAGGAGGCAAAATCTATGACCAAGGCTGCACACCAGGCCGGAGAGCAACTCCGGAAGGATGTAGTTGACATTCAGAAGCGGGTGGCAGACTCCATCGAACAGATGCAGCGACGCATGGAATCAACTCTTGAAGAGGTGTTCCAGACACAGACGAGTGAGGCAAATCGGGCGCTGGAAGGCGTTACGGCAGCAATCAAGACTGCTGTAGAGCGCACGGGTGATAGTATAAATAACCAGATGTCGGCCATCGACCAGGCAATGCAGCGGGAAATCGAGCGCGTCATGACTGAGATGGGCCAGGCTCTGGCAAGTATCAGTAATCAGTTCACAAGAGATTACGAAAAACTGGTCAAGGCTATGGATAGGATTGTCAGGAGGGAAGTTAGGGTCTGATGGCTGTTGAAAAAGGTTATAACAACGGACTTGACCTCCAAAACGTCGAGGCGGGAGAACACTGGATATCCATCAGTGACCTTATGGCCGGACTTATGATGGTATTTCTGTTCATCTCCATTTCACTTATGCGCTCGGCCTTCATGGAGCGTGATAAGATTCAGGAGGTGGCGGTTGCTTACGAGCAGAATCAGGTAGCTCTTTATCAGGCGTTACTGGATGAGTTCGAAGATGACTTAGAAAAGTGGGGAGCGAAAATTGACCGCACCACTCTGTCGGTGGAGTTTCTTTCTCCAGAGGTGCTTTTTGACCGGGGGAAAATCAATTTGAAGCTGAGGTTCAAGCATATCCTTTCTGATTTCTTCCCTCGCTACCTGGGGATATTAAAGAATTTTCGTGATTCGATCCAGGAGATCCGTATAGAGGGACATACCAGCAGCGTATGGAATAGCAGCATCAGCGAAGATGAGGCATATTTCAAAAATATGGCCCTGTCACAAGGTCGTACAAGGTCGGTGCTTGAGTATGTTTACCAGTTGGACCAGGTTGGAAATGACCGGCCATGGATAAAGAAAACCATTGCGGCAGTCGGCTTCTCATCTTCTCATCTTAAGTTGACCACGGATGGAAAGGAGGACCTGGAGGCCTCCAGGCGTGTCAGCTTCCGCGTAATTACAAATGCGGAGACCCAAATCCGCAAGATCATAGAGGGCAAGTATGGTAAAACTTCGAGTGGATTTTAGTAAATTGCACGGCTGCGTGGAGCAGATGAAAGCGGCCTATGTCGATTTTACGTTGAATATCATTCAAAGGCCAATGGAACCTATAGACATCGACTTGGGGAAAGGGTTGGAGATTTCCCTGGAGGATATTTCCTGTGAGAGAGGGGTCCTGTCATATCAGGGAAGACAAGTTCTCCTTTACATAAAGGACCATGGTAGCCGTGTTACAGCGGCACTTGAAGATGCTAAGAATGCTCGTCGCTTCCATGTGACTGAATGTAAGACCCTGCAGGAGATGCGCACCAAAAAACGTTTTGATCGTTATTTCGTAACCAATGATTTGAGTGGAGAGTTTGAAATCTCAGGTTTTGATTCATTTACAAATGAGAAGGTGTCCGGCAGGGCGAGGTTGATGGTATGTAAAAACTGTCTGAAAAAGCTGAACTATAAGGGTTTTATGTCGGGAAGTGATGTGCCGTGTAATGTTATATGGAAAAATTTCAGTATTGAAGAATTTTTCAAGCAGTACAGTTCTTGTTTCAAATATCTGCCGCATCATGCAAAAGATGATGATGCCCAGTACACCGAGGACTGGAAGCTCGTATCCAGGAACATCAAGGCGGAACGGGGCTTTAGGTGCGAACAGTGTGGCGTTCAGCCTACTGATCACAGGAACTTGCTTCATGTCCACCACATCAATGGACACAAGAGTGATAACAGACCATCTAATCTGAAGGTATTGTGTGTTGATTGCCATCGTAAACAGGCCAGTCATGAACATATTTTCATTTCACATCAGCAGATGCAGCTTATTAACCGTTTACGGCACTAGCAGGGTATTGGCTCTGACGGTATGTGGCGTAATGTTCTGGCTCTCGTTGACCCGGCGGTGGAAGGTGTGGTGAGAATGTGTCAAAATAATGAGTTTTCGGTACTGGGGGCGGGCTATGTATTTAAGGAGGAAAACTGTGTGATGAAATTCGCGTAGTCTGACCGGCAGATTGCCGTCGTGTCAGCCCCTGAGGGCAAGATAGTTACAAAGCGCCATAAGTGGAGCGCGTGGGAAATGATTGAGGTGCTGGATGCGCCGGAAAAATTTGCAGCTCTTTTACGTCGTTAATGGGTGTGAAATTCAGCGATTTTTTGGCTGTTTTATCATAAGCACCTGACGTTAAAAATGCAGGATCACACATACAGGCAATTCAGGATGGCCCAGCAATCTTTTACGTACGAATTTAACAGTCATAAGGCAGCAGGCTAAAATGATATTATCTGGATTAAGCGATTGTCAGGTTTCCTGCATGCTCGAGCAAGAGGAACCCTATAATAATCGGATATCTGGGATTCTTTTGGCAAAGGATGAGCAGTAAATACGGAAATCCCGAAGGGTTTCAAAGCTGGAAAGCAAGAATCGATATAAGTCCTTTTAATTTCGTTAACAAAACAATTTTCCAGGTTTTGAAACGCTCAATCCAGGTCGCATATCGAACAGCCCCTATTGCATGTTCAAGTATGTCAGTATTGTGTACCCTCCTCCTCCTCCGAACATGGTCAAGACAACATGCACCCACGGTTGCTGGCTGAACGGCCTGAATGCCCCTCTGTCAAGTGCCTTGACATACTCTATCATCTCGCCAAGTTGTCCGGCCTCCACATCATCCTTGCGCCCTTTGGCCATTATCAGTGCCTGATGAAATTCATCCAGTACCTGGCGCCGGAATCGCTCGGCCGCTATCCGCAGCCTGGCAGGCCATATAATCGCATGCATCATGGTAACCGCAATCACCATTGCCAGCCCAAGAGGTGTATCAGTCCTGTCAAAATATGATAGTCTGGCAATCAACATGACAATAATCACCATCATGGGGAAATATACCAAGTGGACTATGGCTTCGCTGTGATGGGCTATGAGAAAGATATTAAACCACGAGCCGGATATCCCGGGAGAATTCACAGGTACGTACCCCTTTCCCGCGCTCATGTGACTGCACCACCGGTTATTCTCACTGCGTCCTTCCAGCATATCATCCGCAAGACGGCTGCACATCTTGGTTGTATCAGCCACCCACAACACCAGAAAAAGCATGGGTAGAACAGAAATTGCCACTGCCGCGCTGTTCATTATAAAAGCCGCCTGGCCCCTGAATGGAATAAACGGGCGATCCAGCCTGACCATCAGCCAGGCGGCAATAAAATAACCCAGCCACAGTACAAAAACCCGCCAGAGCCTCAGAGACGGCGTGCAGCGTCTGACATAGTTGTGCCAGTCAGTATTCAGGCACTTATGGGCAGCTCCACCCTTGAGACTGCATCGGGCACAGAACCTGCCAGGAATAGAAGAAATATTGGTCTGCAGGGAGAACGAAGCATGATAAAGCAGGAAGATTGCAAGGATACCTGCAAAAAACAAGAGGAAGGTGGACGGCCATATACTGATACCTCCTGTGAGCACAAATGGCTCTCCTCCTGTGACCTGCCTTGAGACCACTATGTAGAGTAGCAGACCGGTAAGGATAGTAGAGAGCGCCATACCGATCCAAAATTTCCACGGCAGTGGGGTCGGATTGAAACGAAAGAAAGGCACTCCACCAATTCCCTGCTCTGACTGGACTGAATCCTGATAAATACGGGCCTGATACCTATCGGGTTTAAGAAGTTGAGCAGACATCAGGAAGAAGAGTGGAAATGAAATGATACAAAATGAAATAAAGATATAAACAGTAGATTTGGCAAGCCATCCCTGTGAACGGTAAATATCGGAGGTGAGGCAGCATTTCAATATCATGAAACCGCATAGCACAAAAATGGAAGCGGCCCAGAACTTCCAGGGGATAGATGGCAGTGGTTCCTCGTTCTGAATATTAAATGATGAAATGTTTCTCCGCCCCCCTGTACCGCCACGCAAAAAGGCCTTAAAGGCACGGGAAACCACGCCGGTAAACTCTTCTCTGTCACCAAAGAGGGCCTGTACGTCAATGATTGAATCAAAGAGTAGATAAATAGGAGGAAGCAAAAATAACAGCAGAGTAAGCCACATCATTACCGTGGTATTACGCTGTAACCAGGTGCTGTGATACACTGGCGGCTGCACACTGAACAATTTGTGCCTAGGGTCATTTATGCTTATGTCATAGGCCTCACCGATACCTGTTTCAAATATCCTGGGCTGGTTCAGCATCAGGTCAAAATCCCTCTGGTCAGGGGAAGCCCCATTGAATTCCAGCGCCTTCTGCAGTGTCAAAAAAAGAGAGGTCTGGTAAACGCTCCTGAACGGAGGAATTGTCTTCTGATACCGGCGGGCAAGCTCGAGTCCGAGAGAAGAGACTACCAACAGATTCCGGCTCCATTTGCTGTACGCCGGGTGAAAGTACCGGGCATCGAGGTCCGTGGTGAAAAAGATTACATCGGGCAGCAGATCATGCAGGGCCTCAAGCACCAGCAGCTTGTCGTAAACATCGCTCCCAAGCACACCCACGGCCCTGAGATTTTCCTCTCTGGCCAGGACCTTGCCCATGCGTCTCAGGTAATCATACTGGCTCTGCCCCACTGGTTTCTCAATAGCCTTTGTGTTGTGGTCACTGTTTTTTCCGTTGGAATCTGATTTCTTAGTGGAAGAAACCGTTAAAGATGCTGCGTTGCCCGGGACCACGCCATCAAGCCCTCGCATATAGCAGTACCGGAATATGTGCCTTTCGTGGTCAGAATATGTACCTCCACTGGAATTGAAAACCTGCTGAAAGGTGTCCATAAGCTCTGAGGCGTAAATGGAATCCCATTCAGAGACCAGGGCTATCCTGTCTTTCGCAGGGTTAATGCCCCGGCGCATCAGCTCCCTGCGCATGGCTTCGGCAAGCTCACCGTCTTCATGTATGGTTCGTACAAATCTGATCCCCGCGGCCTGCTGAAAGAGCCGGGCAGGGTCACCTGAGCTGTCTGGCAGCACAGATTTGATGGAACCGGCAGAATAGTCCACTGTGGCAAACGGAGAGTAAATCATTGTATTTTCCAGGCTGTATTGGCGGGATTGTCGGTCCTGTTGTGAGATAGACTGAGCCCAGCTGATCATGGACCTTAAATCATTAGAGCTACCCGGGCCAATGAGCATAAACCTTGTATTGTCGGCACCATCAGGCATTATACCGCCCCTGAGCCTGCATATATCATCCATGGCAGAACCAGGAAACGCTTCTGTATCCAACCATAGTAAGAGTACCTTGCGCCGCTCATGACCTCCAGCCGTAAACCACTCGTAAGGAACAGGGACTTTATGAGGAGAGTCATGTTTATGGGATGGGAGAGGATCAGGTGAGTGCGGGAGCGGTTTTAGGAATCTTGCAGGGGTGTACAGTACATAGCCCACATGACTGGCGTCATCCGGACGAAAGCCAATTGCACCAAGGGCTGAAAGAGCAGCATAGCGGCAACGAATTCTCCATTCCACTGATTCAGCCCGGGGTCCGCCCCAGACCCATATGCCTGCTACATCCACACTGTAACCCTCGCCAAGGATACGGGAAACGCAGATACGCAGGTTCATGGGCCTGTGCCCTTCTAAAGGGTAAGAGGGATGGCTTTTACTTTCAAGGGCTGCCTGTTCCACAGCAGCAAACGGGTCCTGCCAGAGTCGGGCCGGTACGCCAGTGCCTTGGGAATGCTCGGGGCACTTTAAGATACCGCTTGTCCTTTTCACATGGAAAGGTTTCTGGGTAACAAACAGGGCACCGAAAATCAATGTGAAAAGAAGAATGCCACCTGAGACCGGAAACAGTGCTCCGGATTTTTTCTGTTCCATCTCTAAACCTAAACAAGGACAAAGAATGACACCGCAAGGGAGAATCTCGTTCCAGGGGCCCGTATCCGGAGCATCTCAGCGGCTTCACATAACGGGACCCAGATTGAGCGCTTGTCGGATTTGCTGCATATCCGCGAAAGAGGAATTCCCATAATAGTCGGCTATATGGGGATTCCTCTGACAAAGGAGATGCAGTAAATACGGCAATCCCGAAGGGTTTCAAAACTGGAAAGCTATA
>JALWJV010000005.1 GCA_026996955.1 Deltaproteobacteria bacterium | reverse complement strand
CTATAGGGCAGGCCCTCTGCAATGCCATCATACCAGATCACATCATGTCCGGACTTGTCCAGAAGAGTGGCGGCAGATGCGGTTACCAGCGGATAGATGTATGACCCGATACTCATCCACTGAAACTGCCTGTTCTGGGTAAGCATAGGGCTCCCCTTCCCTTCAAGCCGGGGATAAGCGATCATTATTTTCATTTATGGCACATCTCCACAAGATATTTTTGCTTAAGACCTCACACAGCGCCCTTTCCGGAAAGCACAACCGGAATTGTCTTAAGCAGAATCCTAAAATCAAGCCCAAGCGACCAGTTATCAATATATTTAAGATCCATCTCTATCCACTGGGTAAAGGATATATTGCTGCGACCGCTTATCTGCCAAAGACATGTTATACCGGGACGTACACTGAAACGCCTGTTAAACCAATGCTTGTCAAATTCATTATAATCTCTTACAGGTAAAGGTCTTGGTCCCACCAGGCTCATATCACCCTTTAGCACATTAAAAAGCTGGGGCAGCTCATCAATACTGCTTTTTCTGAGGAACCGGCCTATTGGTGTAACCCGTGGATCATTCCTGATCTTAAACACCGGGCCATCTGCCTCATTCAGGGCCTCAAGCTCTTTTTGAAGCTCTTCGGCATTCTCCACCATGGTACGGAATTTATATAGCTTGAAAAGACGCTTGTTCAATCCCAACCTCTTCTGAACAAAAAATACCGGACCCGGCGATGTAAGCTTGACGGCCAGTGCAGTCAGGGCAAAAACAGGGGAAAGAGCAACCAGCAAGACTGAAGAAAAGGTTATATCAATTATCCTCTTAATGATTAGGAAGCCCGAGTTCATATTCCCGGTAAAAAGGGTCATTACAGCATTGTCTTCAAAATACTCAAGTTTTGATTTGGCAAGACTTACAAAAAAGAAATCTGCCAGTATACGGACCGTAATCCCCTGCTCCACGCATAGCCTTATTATCTCATTATATTTTGAGTATGATGATTTTACAGGCAGACAGAGCACAACTTCATCCACCACATTTCCCCTTAAATATGCAGGCAGACATCCTAGAGGAATCAGGGGATATCGCCTCTTAAACTCTTCATCAGCGCCATTTACCCACTTGGTATCGGCAAATCCCAGAAGTTCATAGTTCTGGTGTCTGTTTGACAAAAGCCGCTTGGCAAAATTGATTGCCCGGCTGTTAGTGCCAACCATCAGAAGTCTTTCACGGGTTATACCCATACCCCCTGTCCTGGCTAGAACTATTCGTATAATATTTCTGGTGAGCACCATCATCACCCCGGAAACCAGCCAGAACACCGCCAAAAACAGGGGAGTTACCATAATTACGTCAAATATACCTGATGCGACAAACAGTACCACTGTATTGACCGTCACCGATTTTAAGATATCCCTCACCTCTGCCCACCGGGAGGAGAGTCTTCCGGTTTCATAAAGGCCGTAAAGGGAAAAAACAATGTGCCAGGAAAGTACAAGCGCCAGGAATAGAATGAGATTATCAAGGCTGATGCGCATGGCCAGAAACTCTTCCAGAGAAAACTCTCCCATGCGCCAATTGACAGCAATTGTAGCAACTCCAAAGGCAAAGACTACACTTAGAAGATCTATTACCTGAAAATATCTTAAAAGTAACTGAAATCTGTATTGCTGCATATATTGTTTTTACCTGGAAACTGCTCAAAGCCGAAAGTAAAAGAAGGCACGATTATTTGCTTAACCACGCACAAAAAAATACAACAAAAGATTGTAAATATGCATTTATTGTGCCTAAAATTCAAAAAAGTAGAATCAGACAGTCAACCTGCCCTGCAAAGGACACAACTGCTACAGAGGAAGTATGAATAAAAAAGAATGAAAATGTATGCGCACAGGGGACAGCATCTCCAAAACTGGAGAGCATGAACAGTTACGGATTCGCCTGAAAAAGGAACGGTGCAGTCAACACCCCTCGCGGCTAAAATACCGGCTTATAAACAGCAAAGCTGAAGTTGATGGGGATGTTCTTTCGTATATAGAGGTCAACCCATGTGTTGACATTGGCGATAACTGATTTGGGCACGTAAACAATGTCATATGCCTGAAGCGTAATATTCTGAGACGTATCGGATCCTTCAAGCACCTTTTCCATATCCACCTTGAGAACAGATGGCTTTGCCAAGCCACTATGACGTATAATGAGGATTTCATCTTCTATGGCAGTATCTTTCATCCCCCCTGCCATGGCGATTGCCTGAAGCACATTAAGATAACCATCTATCTTCACAACTCCTGGTTTTTGAACCTCACCATCTACGTATACCTTCTGGGCTTCAAATTTCTTTACTATTACCGTTAATTCTGGATTTGATAGGTATGAATCATATTTTTCTGTCAATACCTTGACCAATTCCGATGGGAAAAGACCTGCTGCCATTACATCATGAACAAGCTGCAGAGAAATTCTGCCATCAGGCCGCACAACTACCTCTTCATTAAGTTCCTTATTATAGAAAAATTTTATCTCAAGCTCATCACCGGGGTGAATCACATACTTTGGCATAGCCCTGCTAACAGACGGAGCAGGCTGGGGCGGCATCCCAGGCTGGGTCATCATAACCGGCTGCTGGATTCTGGCTGAACAACCCTGCATGATCACTGCCGCCAGCATCACCAAAAATATCCTGAACATCTCAGGAATACCGCGTGTCTTCAAATTAGGACGATAACACCGGCTGTAATTTATGTTTTCAGGAAAACGTGACATATTTCCTGGTATCCTGTTTCACTTTCCATGGTCTAAAAAGATGGTCATAAAACAGCGCATAGGCAAAACTTAACGCCGCACCCAGTATGATTCCCACCAGCAGATTGATCTTTTTCTTAGGTTTAACTGGTTTAATTGGTTTGATAGGCTTCTCAATAACAACCACATTCACTATCTTATGAGTATCCATTGCCTCTAGAATCCGGGTTTCCTCCAGTTTGGCAACAAAATTCTCATAATTTGATTCTGTTATTTCTACATCTTTCATGAGCATATTGAGCTCAGGCTCGACATCACCGTATTTTTCAAGATCAGATGCAATACCTTCCAGTTTTTTCTTCAGGGCCTCATTCTTGGCTAACTGTGAATTTTTCTGCACCCGGGCCTCAACAAGTGCCTGCTCAACAAAATGATGCAGAGGATTAATTCCGGTTCTAACTCTTTCATTATTACCAACCGGCTGATTAGCCAGAAAATCCTCTACTATTTCAATCTGTTCCCGAACCTTTTTTACCAGTCTGTTGTTTTCCTTATACTTTTGCAGAAGATCCTTTTCCCTGAGCTTTAATGTTAGGAGCTGTGCCCGTGCGGTATTTACATCATTATTGGTGCCCTTTTCATCCGAAAGCACCGCCTCGGGTTTGACAGATTTAATAATAGACGTAAGAGAGGCTATCTTTTCATCAAGGGAATGAAGATAACTATCACCCTGAACAATCAGGGTACTTATTTCCTTGTATTGTTCGAGCAAAAGTTTCTGCTGATCTTTCAAGGAGATAATATGGTGCTTTGCCATGAATGCCTGAAGTTTCTTTTTTGCCTGCTCAAGTTTTTTTCTGTAAACGGCAAGCTGATTCTCAAGAAACGGCATGCGTGGATCCTTAAAAACCTCAAGGTGCCTCTCCTTGAAATAATCTATCAATAGTTCTACTACTTTTACTGTTATATCCGGATTAGAGTCTTCATAGGACACGCGCAGAACCCCTGCCCCCTTGATCTGCTGCACCGTGAGTTTCTTTCTGAAACGCGCCACAGCACGAGCCATGAGTGTCTGTGAATCACCACCTTTTTCTGCCAGTTTGGGAAAAAGTGTTTCAATACCAAT
The DNA here is from genome assembly GCA_026996955.1 of Deltaproteobacteria bacterium. GTDB lineage: Bacteria > Desulfobacterota > Dissulfuribacteria > Dissulfuribacterales > QOAL01 > S144-17. The sequence goes on along the minus strand of JALWJV010000005.1, from coordinate 25,348 downwards.
GGTGGATATCACCTTTTGAATAAGTTCAGCGCTTGTGAAAATCTGGATCTCCGTATTAAGGATCTCCTCACGATTAAATGAAACAAGGGGTTGAACCTCTCCCCTTAAAATCGGATCCACTGGGCGGTATGTGTATTCTCTGCCGTACCTTATCAGTATGCGGGAATCAGCAACATAGATAGGTGTCTGAAGAAAAGTCACAAGAATCGTCAGCAGCATGACAACTGCAAATACGATTAACATGCCCTTTCTGTGCCGCTTGAGCAAACTCCACAGCACATTAAGGCTACTATAATCTCCTGAAGATTCTCTCATCTCTCTCCTGCCCTGCCACATCAATGAGAAGAATAGCCATCTTCACAATTATATATGCGGCAGAATCACTTCTCCCCCAGCCACCGTAATTAGTGGCTCAAATATCCATCATTGCAATGGACATTCAGCTTTTTACCAAAGAACTCCCATATTCTCAATAGTTTTTTCAAATTTCACTTTTTGTGTTGCCGGGACTCAAAAACTTTATTATATATCCTCATTCCAAATTTCGGCCTGCCTAACCCAAAGCATTTAGGAGTACTCTCTCCAAATCAAGTTTGACGTGTCTATAACCCATGCTTAAATTCAAATATGCCGTCATAGCACTGGTGATCGCATCGTCTGCCCTCTTACTCCTTCTCCCCCCCAAGATACTTACATTCCACCAAACCATGGTTGCTGCCATCTCAGTACTCACAATCTGTTTCTGGGCAACAGGCATAATCCCGGAGTTTATGACATCACTGTGCTTTTTCGTTGTAAGCATGCTACTCTCCCTTGCACCGGCAGGAACCATATTTTCAGGTTTTACCTCCTCTGCAGTATGGCTCATATTTGGCGGCCTGGTACTGGGCATTGGGATTAACACCACGGGTCTTGGGAAGAGGGTAGCAAGAATAATTGCCCTTAACCTACACGGCAGATACAGTGGTATCATTGCAGGGCTGGTTGCAGGTGGCGTAATGTTCAGCTTTGTAATGCCATCTGCCATGGGACGGGCCGTTCTCTTGACCCCCATAGCATCATCCATGGCAGAACATTTTGGTTTTTCCAAAAATACCCGGGGCAGAACGGGTGTAATACTTGCAGTAATCCTAGGGTCATTCATACCGGCTTTTGCAATTCTCCCGGCAAATGTTCCAAACATGGTCCTGGCAGGGATGACAGAAAGCCAGTTTCACATTTCCCTGCTTTACGGCCCCTACTTAATGCTTCACTTCCCCATTATGGGATTTTTAAAGGCCCTGCTCATCACAGCCATAATTGTATGGCTCTTTCCGGACACGCCCTCAGAGAAAAATGAGATGGATTCCAATAAAAATAATAACCCGTTATCATCCAAGGAAAAGATGCTATCGACTGTTTTGATAGTCATGCTGATACTCTGGGCAACGGATTTCCTACACCATATTTCTCCAGCCTGGATCGCTATGGCTGGAGCTGTATTTCTCATGCTTCCTGGAATATCAGTAGTGCCTGCCAAGGTGTTTAACGAAAAGATGAACTGGGCATCTATTATCTTTGTGGCAGGAATCCTGGGATTGGGTGCCCTGATAAACAAATCAGGGCTTGGCCATGCTCTGGCTGGCGAGCTTATCAAATTCCTGCCCCTAGCGCCGGGCAAGGATTTCATAAATTTCATGTCGGTAAGCCTTGCCGCGGCAACAACTGGAATTTTTACCACCCTGCCCGGAATTCCAGCAGTTTTTACACCTTTTTCCGAACCACTTGCCAGGGCTACGGGCTTCAGTATTGAAAACATAATAATGCTTCAGGTAGTAGGTTTTGCAACGGTATTTTTTCCATACCAGGCCCCGCCCATAGTTGTGGGCATGCAGATTGCAGACGAGAAATTTGCACCAGCGTTGAAATGCTGCCTTGTTCTTGCCATTATAACCATTCTGGTATTATTCCCGCTTGATCTCATGTGGTGGAAATTTAGAGGGGTGATATAATAATTATTTGTTCCTAAATCGGGACAGCATAAAACCCCCTCAAATTATAAACATACAGCCTATACCTTACAGGCTGATTATATGGAGGAATTAATGAAAAGATTCAAACTGCTCCTGACATGCCTCATGTTAACCATGCCTCTAATCCAACTGATACAACCATCCGACACCTTTAGCTGTGTGGGCAGGGTACTTAATGTGGCAATTTATGACACCATAGATCAAAATATATTAGGGCAGATGCTTGCCGTTTTTATTAACGAAAGGACAGGCACCACTATTGAGCTAAAAAAGGTCGCCACCCCTGAAGAGTGCTTTGAACTGATCAAAAAGGGGGATGCAGACATCTTCATCGGTTACATAGGCTCCCCCATAGCAAAAGACGCAAAAAAACTTGTGGGAAGTTCTACGGACGAAACATATTCCCTGGTCAAACAGTACTACAGGGCACAATATGGCATGGTTATTCTTAAACCTTTCGGTTACAAGGGCCCTGTAAAAGAATCAGGCCCGGTACCTGGGGCTTCCCTGGCAGTGCCCATTACCACGCGCAAGGTACTTGACCGCTTTCCCATTCTAGACAGGGTAATCAACAAACTAAGCGACAAGATTGATGATGACACATTAAAAATACTTATTGAGGAGTTCAAAAAGGAAAGTGGAGAACAGGTTGTAAAGAACTTCTTGAAAAAAAGGAACATGATCTGAGTTCCCCGCCTTCTCAGATACATACCTGATACACTGCCTAGATTACCTACTTTCCAGAGGGGCCAATGATGAATTTTTTGAAGCTTATCTCTATAGTACTCTGCGTTTCCCTTGTTTTCTGCCTTGCTGGCTGCAACGAAGAAGGAAATGACGCTGCACGCATTTCCAGTCAGCCGCCACTTCGTATTGGTTACATGATATGTGACAGCAGGGAGCTCTCAAAGGCAAGATTTGCACCTCTTACAGCCTATTTAAGTGAAAAGCTGGGCCGTCCCGTGGAGATGGTCCTTGCAAATACATTTGAATTTGAGGACCTTGCCAAAGACAAAAAGGTTGACCTTGTGCATGTAAACTCAATAGTTGCCCTGATCTTGCAGGAAAGGTTTAATCTGAAGCTCCTTGCCGTGGACAAAAGGGGACGAAACGGTCATAAATCCACAGGCACCATAATTTCAAAAAAGGGCAGCGGCATAAAGACCATCCAGGATATGAAGGGCAAGAGCATGATATTCGGCCCGGCGCTTGCCCCGTTTGGATACATGGCACAGTACGCCATGATGCTTGAGGCAGGTTTTGATCCTGAAACCGACCTCTCCTTTTACGCAATTCCTCCAGGGGCAGCCAAACATGAAAAGGTTATATACGGCGTTTACTTTGGAAAGTATGATGTAGGAGCTGCACCGCGAATTGATTATGACCTTATGATAAATGACCACAGGATCACCAAAAACGACTTTAACATCATTGCCGAAAGTGTCCCCATGCCGTACTGCACAATCGGCGCCCTGCCGCATGTACCTGAAGATGTCCAGAGGCAGGTCCTGGACATTCTGCTCAACCTGAAAAAAGATGAGACAGTCCTGGTTGAGGGTGAAGTGCTTAACGTCCTGAAACGCATGCTTACAGACGGCTTCGTCAAAGCTGAGGACAGCGAGTATGACATCATCAGGGAAAAGCTCAAACTCTGCAACATGGCTCCTTACAGGAAAAACTGAATCATCTTCTGAATTCCAAAAGAGAGAGAACCAATGCACACCTTTGTACTTATACTGTTATTGCTTGTTACACCCTCGGTTGCCCTTGGACACGGTGATATTTCAAAACTACCCCCGTCGGTCCAGATACTTCAGTACAAAATGCAGTTGTACATGAACCCTGACGACATGGGCACCAGAAACAAAATTGCCCTTGCATATATTGCCACTGGAAAACTGGATGAAGCTGAGACAAACATTCAGCAAGTGCTTGATAAGGATAAAAACAACTTTGATGCCCTAGACGAAATGGGGCTTGTCAAGTTCAGACAGGGCAAATATAAAGAGGCTCTTGAATATTTTGATCGTGCTGCCACAATCAATCCGGATGACATGATGGTACACGTTCACAAATATCAGGCATTATCCCGGCTGAATCAGCAAGATAAGGCAAAAACGGAACTTGCCTGTGCCAAAGCCCTTGCCAAGTCTCCTGAGGATGCAAAACGCATTGAAAAGGAAATTGCATTCCTGTCAGGCAAGAAAGCAGATTCCAAATAAGACACGCCAAGAGATCTCATTATGATATGCAAAAAACTCTTATCCCGCTTTTACCCGCTAACACTTTTCACCTTTTTAAGCATTGCTTCAATAATCGCCCTTACAAATTCAATTTGCATTGCAGTAACCGAGATTCCTGCACTATCTGTAATTAAAAAAGACACAGTATGGCAGGGTGACTTGCTGCTTAAAGGTGATGTACGGGTGGAGCCAGGGGCAACACTTGTCATTATGCCCGGCTCAAAGATATCTTTTGCAAAAATTGCTGAGTTCGGGAACGAAAAACTCAGCAAGGACAAAAACGACCACTTCCCCAGGGCAGAACTCGTTATACGGGGCAGGCTCATAGCCCAGGGGCTGCCTGAAAAACCAATCGTATTCACCAGCGCTGAGCAAAACCCGTCTGTAGCCGACTGGGGGGCAGTCAACTTCATCGGCAGCAGGGACAACGTCATGGAGTTCTGCCAACTGAGCTATGGACACACTTCAGTCCATTGCCACTCTGCCCAGGTGGTGATCAGCCATTGCACCTTCCGCCATAACGGTGTGGCAATTGGCCAGAAAAATGTAAAGACACTGAAGATAAAATCATCAGTGCCCATGCTTTACAACATCATCACAGAAAACGGAGGCGGCATCCTGTTTGGCGGTGGCACCAGCCCTGTAATCTTTCATAACGAAATCAGCAACAACAAGTTCTTCGGTATCTATGCCAAAAAGAGTGGCAAGGCATCTATCCGGTACAACAACATCACCCGGAATGGCAAGGGCATCATCCTGTATGCTGTAAAGGATATTATAATCAGGGAAAACAACATCTCGGACAACCTTGATTACAATATCTCCCTGCTTGAAGGGCAGACAAAATCAATCCATGCAGAGTATAACTGGTGGGGAACCACAACCCCCAAGGCAATCAGCAGCACGATTAGGGACAGACATCGGGATCAGGAACTTGGAGCCCTCTACTTTGACAATGCGGCCTCCGGCCCTGTTCAAGGCGCCGGGCTGATTTAGGAACTCCTGTATGGACTGGTTTCAACGAATAGTACTGGCAGCCCTGGTTGTTGTACTTGGTGCTACTGGATGGATGCTCATTGACCATGAGCTTCACGCAAAAAGATCACCAGCACATACCACTGATCCCGCCATGAAGCTTCAACAGCACTATGCTGAGCTTCAAAGAAAAAATGCCCGTATATTTGCCAAGGTTATCGCCCTGAAAGAATCTGGCAAGTATGACGCCGCCATGAACAGGCTAAAGACCCTAATGGCAAAGCATGGTGATAATGCGTATGGTTATGTACTTCTTGCCCGGCTGGAATACGCCCAGGGAAGCCTTACCAATGCGCTTCATGCATACAGAAAGGCTGTGGAACTTGATCCTGATTATGTGGATAAAACCACCCCGCTTTTCATAGGCACGGAAATCATGGATGTTATCACAAAGTCCCGTGGAAAAATAAACAGGGAACGGAAACTAAAGCCGGGGGATCCTAAAATAAGAACCGCAGTAAATGACATATACTACCTTCAAAGGCGTATTGCCGGAGGATGTGAGTAAGTGAGCCCCAAGAAATTATTTGATATAGCCATTATTACAGGACTCCTGTTAGGCGGGGGAAGTGTACTGCTCTCCTACCTGGGAAACCCTGTAAATTCCGGCATATGTCTGTCATGTTTCCTGGAAAATATCGCTGGAGCCATGCAGCTTCATAATGAAGTAAGGATGAGTTATATTCGACCTGAGCTAATAGGTTTTGTTCTTGGCTCGTTCCTTGTTGCCAAAAAGACAAAACGGTTCAGGGTGACCGGGGGCTCATCTCCTGTGATTCGTTTTTTCCTGGGGCTATTTATAATTCTTGGATGTGCTGTTTTTATAGGGTGCCCCATCAAGATGATTCTGCGCCTTGCTGCCGGTGACCTCACCGCCGTTGCAGCCACTGCCGGGCTCTTTGCAGGTGTATGGATGGGAACCCGTTACATTCGTGCTGGAGTAGCCCTTGACAGGGCTGGCCATCTCCCAGCCATGAACGGCTATCTGTTTACCCTGTTTGCAATACTGCTGCTTGTATTTTTCTTCCTTAAACCGACTTTTATAGTTTTTGGACAGAAAGGCCCCGCTGCCCTTCATGCACCCTGGACAGTTGCCCTGGCTGCCGGACTTATCATTGGAGGGTTTGCCCAGGCATCGGGGCTGTGTATTACGGGTGGTATCAGAAATCTTTTTCTAGTGGGTGAAAAAACCCTGTTTATGGGTGTAATCGCCACACTTTTCTCAGCTTTTATTGTAAGCCTCGTGACCGGACAGTTTCACCCCGGGCTGCACGGACAGCCTGCATCCCATCTTAACCATTTCTGGTCTTTTCTTGCCATGGTCCTTGTGGGACTAGCCTCTACAATAATAGACGGCTGCCCATTCAGACAGATTATTAAAACAGGACAGGGAGATGTGGATGCAGCAATTACATCATTTGGCATGTTATTAGGCGCAGCAATTGCAGTAGGTTGGTCTTTACGTGCCACGTCAGCAGGACCGGAGTTTGGTGGCAAAATTGCAGTGCTGGCAGGACTTGCCATGTGCCTGATAATAGCCCTCAATTACAGGCGGCCTCAAGGCGTCCGCCGCTAATCAGTACGCCATCCTTTAATGGCCAACTCACTAAATTTTCAATATGCAGACATGCATTTGCTCTGCACAGGCAAAAAAGATTACACAGGATTAAAAAAATGTTTGGTTGGTTCCGAAAAAAAGAAAAAGAACAGAAAAAGACACAAAAACCTGATGAAGTCACCCGCGGACTTCTTATCTTTGCTCATCCTACAACGGTAATCGCAGTAGAAGATCTGCTCAGGGATGAAGGATACACCATAAGGGTAGTGAGCCCACCTCCGTCCTACAGGACCGGGTGCGATCTAAGTGTTGAGATTCCCATGGAGTCAGAGGCAGAGATTACAGCACTGCTTAACTCAGTAAACATGACACCAATGGATGTTGTTCCCATTACCGCCCAGGGCATGGAGCCCCTGCACTTCGTAAGGGAAAAAGATTTTGGGGACTATCTTATGGTACGGGCAGCTAACATGAAGATGACAGTTGAAAAGAGTACTGGCAAAATTGTTAATATATCAGGCGGTGGATGTCCGGACGTGCCCTATCTGGCCACCTCCATGCTTGGCAAAACCCTGGCAGAGGCCCCTGACCCCGGAGAGGTTGGTTTCTCACTGTGTGCGTATTCGCTGAATACTGCCAGAGAGGAAATTATCAAGAGCGTAGGGGTATAACCAATAATGCTTTTACTTGCGGGTTCAGTGCCCATTGACAAAATGCCGCTAACCATTGGCCCCATTGACTATTCTCCTGATGGGATAACCGTTGACGGTCATCCCCTGCCAATAAACAGGGGAAATGAAGCGATGATGACAGCCGCATGCATTGCCTGTGATTATTTTGGTGTTGAAAGACCTGTGGGCATGGTGGCAGGAGATATCGGAACCCGTCAGGGCAGCGAGGCCATCTATAACCATCTTGCAAAACATCTTCCTGAAATGGGAGTGGATGTTATGACGCTTCATTATGTCATGCCGGACATAAAACTCAACAACAAGGTGGTTGAAACCATAAAAAAAATGAAAAACAAACCGGTACTCATAGCAGACGCCGGTTCCATGTATGTTGCCAAGGCCGGAGGACATGCGGAATTTTACGATATCTTCACCCCTGACCTTGGTGAAGTGGCATTCCTGGCGGATGAAAAGGCCGATCACCCTTCATTCACCAGGGGTTTTATATTCCACATGGAAAGTGACACGCCAGAGCTTATACGCCGGGCATATGAAGCAGGGAATGCCCCCCCTACAATGTTCGTTAAGGGAAAAACAGATTATGTCTGCCACAACGGGAAAATAGTGCACACCATTGACTCTCCCAGTGTTGAAACCATGGAACCGATAGGCGGCACAGGTGATCTGATAACCGGCATGATAAGCGGAATGGTTTTTGCCGGTAAAAACCATATTGAGGCATGCCTTATAGCCGGCAGGGCAAACAGGCTTGCAGGTGAACTTTCAAACCCCACCCCTGCAACACAGATTGACAGCATCATTAAATTCCTCCCGGAAGCATTGGCAAAAGCAGCATCTTCTGTCTAGTAAAATCATTATCAAAGTACGCATTCTTACCCAGGTTTAACTATGGCTCAAATAATAATACCCTCTCCACTGAGAAAACATACAGGGGGCAAACGGGAAGTTAAGGTGAAAAGCAGCAGCCTTGAAGATGCCATGAAGGAGCTGGTTGCCTCACATCCCGGGCTGAAGACGCTTTTTGACAGACCTGCACTTATATCGGTTTTCATAAACGGCAGTATGTTAAGAGAAAAGCCGGAGGCATGGGGCTCTGTAAGCCTAGCAGAACAGGACGAGATCACCCTTATAATACCCATTGCAGGGGGGTAACATTTGTTGGCATCAGAAACTGACTATTTGAAACATGGCGCAACTCTCCCAGGTTAAATCCATAAATCTTCCAGCAGCATTATGGGATGAAATCAAAGGCCACTGCAAACGCAAGCTGGCAGGCGATTTCTTTGAAGGGGAAACCCCTGTGCGACGGGCATATGGCATGCTTGCCGGTGATATTCGCAAGGACATTGCCATTGTAAGAAAGGTCATAATTTTCAAGATAAATGCCAGGACAGTAGAGCCTCTCAAAAGCTACATGGATGATGTCATGGGCCGCTACGCCACGCCATCAACCACCCCCCTTGAACAGCGTGGCTGGATTACCGACCCGGAAGAGCTCATGGCAAGCTATGAGCTTTGTGACCGGCAGGGTCTAACCGTTTTTGGAACCTATCACATGCACATAGTCCCCTGGGACCATGATCCTGTAAGAGACAAACCAACCCGTCTGGACACAGTCCTGGCCCAGGACTCCGGCCTCTTCATGTTTATAATCTCTCTTGTTGATGAATCAAGGCCAATGATACGTGCATTTATGGAGGGTGATCCCCAAAAGGAGGTACCCATAATCCTGGAGGCCGACTCCTGATGTCAGGACACAGCGCCTATGATGCTCCCCCTGAACTTGTAGTGGAATATGTTGACCGTGTGGAAGGATTCAGGGGATGGCTGGTGATAGACTCCCTTACCCACCGGCTGTGCGCAGGCGGGCTCAGGGTACAGAAGGGCCTGACAAGAGAAAGTATTACCCGGCTTGCCCGCAATATGACCCTCAAGATGCGCATTGCAGGGATAAGGGCAGATGGGGCCAAAAGCGGCATAGACTATGATCCCCTCTCACCGGGAAAGGATCAGGCACTTGAGAGATTTTTCAGGGCCATTGTCCCCTACATGCTGGAAAGATATTCTGTTGGCCCTGATATGAACACCACCATGGCAGAACTGAATGCCATTGCTGCGCGGTTCGGTCTCCCATCCATAAAAATTGCAGTTGCCAGGGCACAGGGATTTTCAGACAGGGAATTTGAAAAACGGCTTAAAGTCCTCTCAAGGCCCGCTGGCCTTAACACCCTTGCAAGTTTTAGGGCTGGGGCAGGGCTTGGCTACGCCTGTCTTGGCACTCTTGATTTCATGGGGATTCCGTACCGCAGAGCCACTGTAACCGTTCAAGGATTTGGTGGGCTTGCAAGCGGTGCCATCTGGTGCCTTAACCAGGCGGGAATAAAAATCATTGCTGTTTCCGACAGGGAAAAGATGATCAAAACATATGAAAACAGCCCTCTTGATGTGGAAAAACTGTTCAAATATTCCCGCCATGGACTCATTTCACTTGTAGATGATTACGGGGGCGTGCTGGCTGAAAACACTAAGATCCACGAAATTGAATGTGATGTTTTTATACCTGCAGCCATGGAGGGAACCGTCACGGAAAAGGAGGCCCGTACCATGCGGGCAAGGGCTGTGGTGTGCGGGGCAAATCTTGCCGTTACACCTGAGGCAGAAGAGATACTTCATCAGCGCGGGATTCTTTTAGTCCCGGACATGGTGGCAGGCTGCGGAGGATCTCTTTCCATGGCAGGGCTATTCGGACCGGCAAAGGTGCCAACTGAACAGGAGGTTCTTAATTTTGTGGACGAACATATGCGGGACATGGTTTACAGGGTTTGCAAACGCAGTAAAAATACAGGAATCAGTCCCAGGAAGGCAGCACTTCAACTTTGTGCCGAAGCGCCACTGATGCCAGGAGAAAAACCCTACGGCCCACTTGGAGCATGAAATAATTTTCAATCCCATGCCATCTCATCCAATAGATTTTGACATAAACCCTGACGTTTTCAGCACACCACAACTGCGTGACATTTTTGAAGAAAAAAATATCATGCAGAGGTGGCTGGACTTTGAATCTGCACTGGCACAGGCACAGGGCAAGCTTGGAATAATCCCTGAGAAGGCAGCAGATACCATTTCCCAAAACGCTGACATATCCAGCATAGACCTTGATACCGTACGCCAAGGGTACAAAAAAAGCCGCAATTCAGTGATACCTGTACTTGCAGCACTGAGAAAGGCGTGCGGAGAAGCCGGTCAGTATGTTCATCACGGGGCCACCACCCAGGATGTACTGGACACTGCACTTGTGATCGGCATCAGGAAGGCCATTTCAATAATTTATGATGATCTCTGTGAGATTGAGGCATTATGCATAAAACTAGCCCGGGAACACGCATCTACACCCATGATAGGCCGCACCCACGGGCAGTACGCACTGCCTTCAACCTTTGGCCTTAAGGTCTCAGTCTGGACAGGTGAGACAAGGCGTAATATCGAACGGCTGAAGACAGCATTTTACAACATGAAATATGGGCAGCTTGGTGGAGCGGCAGGTACCATGGCAGCCCTGGGCCCCAGGGCATTTGACGTGGCTGAAGAAACCCTGCGCCTGCTTGGCCTTGAACATGATCCGGCCTCCTGGCATACAGCCCGGGACCGCATGGCAGAAACTGCATCTGCACTCACCATCAGCTCCATGACTCTTGGCAAGATTGCCAATGAAATTTTCCAGCTTCAGAAGACAGACACAGGGGAACTCTTTGAGCCGCCACCAGATGGCGCTGCATCTTCAACAATGCCACACAAGCAAAACCCTGTAATCTGTCAGCGTTCGGTTACGTTATCCATGCACATCCGTGCGCTTTCAACCACTGTTATGGAGAGCATGTGCCACGAACACGAACGCGACCCTCGATCTCTATGGTCAGAATGGCTTGCCATGCCACAGATCTGCATCTATTCAGGCACATTGAGCCATTACATGAAAACAGTCCTATCAGGACTGTCTGTACGCGCGGAAAAAATGTACGAAAATCTGCACCGGCATTCAGACATGGTGGTAAGTGAATGGCTCATGTTCCGGCTTGCAGAAACCATGGGCAGGACCAATGCACAGGCAAAGGTAAAGGAGCTTGCCCGCAAGGCAGTTTCAACAGGGAGCAGACTTAAAGATACTGTGCTGGCAGACCATGAGACCAGCGCAATATTTAATGCAGAAGACCTTGCGCCCCTTGACAGACCTGAACTTTACACGGGTCAGGCAGAGGCGATTGTATCAAAAGTCCTGGATACTGTTAAAAGGCAGCGTGCTAAAGACCCGGCATCTCTCAACCACAGGGGAATTTCAACATGACCGCCTGCTCTCCAAGAAGCCACATAGTTGATTCCCGTTTCCACTCAGGCGGCTACTCCACCCCTGAGGCAAGGAGAATCTTCTGCGATATTTACCGCTACCAGCGCTGGCTTGATGTGGAAAGCGCACTTGCCGAGACAGAGGCGGAACTGGGCATTATTCCGGAAACAGCAGCCACAGACATACGAAACAGCGCAAAGATTACACTGCTCGATCTTGAATTTATCAGGGAACAGATTGCCGTTACCAGCCACTCTCTCATGCCCCTTCTTGGTGCTCTTGCAAAGGTTTGCCCGGAAAGGTCTCGAAGATATATTCACTTTGGCGCCACTACCCAGGACATCCAGGATACGGCCCAGTCACTTGAGATTCGCGATGTGCTCGGGATAGTAAACAGGGACATCCGCCTTATGGTATTACAGCTTTCAAGGCTTGCAGAAAAGTACACCTCGCTGGTAACCATAGGCCGTTCCCATACACAGCACGCGCTCCCCATGACCATTGGCCTTAAAATTGCGGGCTGGCTTGATGAACTTCTTAGAAGTGCAGAAAGATTTGAAGAGATCAAACCCCGTGCGCTTTCAAGCCAACTCTTCGGGGGCGTTGGCACCATGGATGCTTTTGGGGGCAAGGGTTTTGAAGTCCTGGAGTTATTTTCAAAAAAACTCGGGCTTAACGCCCCTTACTCTGCCTGGCATGCCTCAAGAGACCGCATAGCTGAATTCCTGAACGTAATTGCCATTGCCGCAGGCACCTGTGCACGCATGGCTGATGAAATCAGGTGTCTAGCAAGAAGTGAAACTGGCGAGATGGAAGAGCCTTTTCATACAGGCAAGATAGGGTCAAGCACCATGCCGCACAAACGCAACCCTGAACTGTGTGAACAGGTTGTAGTGCTGGCAAGGCTTGTAAAGGCAAATGCATTGTCCGGCATGGACGGGCTTATAAACGAACACGAAAGGGACTACCGGGCAGTGCGGCTGGAATGGGTTGCGGTTGCAGATTCCTCAATGTTTTTCTGCTGCATACTTTCACTGATGAAACATATCCTGGAAGATCTGATTATTCACACCGAAAAAGTTAATAAAAACACTGAAGCTGCCGCCCCATTTATCTGCAGTGAAGCCCTTATGTTCTTTCTTGGCAGCAAGATAGGAAAGGACAGGGCACATACCCTTATTTATCAGGCTGCCATGAAGGCTGCTGAATCAAAAGGCTCATACCTTGACATCCTGATGAAAGAGCCTGAAATAAGCAATCTGTTCCCAAGAGAAGCTATTGAAAAAGTACTTCTTCCTGAACAGCACACAGGGCTTTCCCAGGAAATCACTAGACGCATAGTCTCAAAGGCAAAGGAGTGGGCTGAAAATCATCCTCAGGACTTGTCAGAACGGCTCTGCCCGGTATTGCTTGCCCATGAAACATGTCCTGATTTGACAGGCAGGACTAATCCATGACACAAGACTTCAGGCGTTATAAACGGCAGCTTGCCATCGACGGATGGGGCAAGGAGACCCAGGAACGGCTCTCAAAAGCCCATGTTTTCATAGCAGGGGCTGGAGGCCTGGGCTGCCCAGTGGCAATGACTCTTGCCCTGGCTGGTGTAGGACACCTGACAATATGCGATACTGATACCGTAGATATTACCAACCTTAACAGGCAATTCCTTCACAACGAAAAAAGTATCGGTTTGGAAAAGACTCTGTCTGCCCAAAAAACACTTGAAGCCATAAATTCAGAAGTTTCAATCAAAACAGCGCAGTGCAAAATAATCCATGAGAATATTGAAAGTCTTCTGGGAAACGCACAGATCATCATTGACTGTCTTGACAACTTTGAAGCCCGCTATGCCCTTAACAGGGCGGCTCTAAAAAAAAATATTCCCTTGGTTCACGGGGCGGTCTGGGGTATGGAAGGGCGCATAACTGTTTTTCATACCCCTGAAACCCCGTGCCTTGAATGCATGTTCCCAAACGCACCATCCACAGAAGAAACCCCTGTGATGGGGGGAGTGACCAGCGCTGTGGGGAGCATGCAGGCAATAGAGGCCATACGCTTCCTTGCCGGTCAGGACATGTCCCTTAAAGGACGCATGTTAATCATGGACTTCGCTGCAATGAAGTTCCAGGAGCTGGAAATATGGCCTGATCCTGAATGCCCTGCGTGTTCAACATCAAAACGCTGAAATGGTATCTTTTTCAGGGCAAACCTTGCCCACTCACCTGCCATTTTACTCCCCTGCCCCATAACAGAACGACTGCGCCACTTTCATCCCCTTCAACACCTTCCAGCAATCCACTCAACCTAACCTTCTAAAAAATCAAAGTTTTCTTCCTCCTGCTTCCCAAAGCCCCTGTCAGACAAACGGGCGTGATTCCATCCAATTCCCGTTGCCTGCACCCACGGCATGTTTTTTGAGATAAAATCCAAAGGAAAAGAAAGGCTGTTAACCGGGACCAGGTTAATCAGGGATAATCCTCTCTTTAAGAAAAAAATCTTCTGAGCCGAAACAGAATATATATTGGGCAAAAGGGCACTATCGTCAGTTAATTATTTGAGCTTTGAAATGTCAAATTCAATTCATAAAAAGGAGGGTAATTTAATGAAAACACTTATGAATTGCGGTTGTGCAGCCATATTAACCATTATGTTCTGTTTTGGCTTTGTTCAACAAGCAGGGGCGGGCTGCTGCAATGAATATGTCATTGCACATCCCTGTGGATGTAACTCGGCCTGCGGACCGGTTGGCAGTGCCGCAGACGCACTGCTGGCAATCCCTGCCAGGATAATAGGCTCGCTGACCGGCTGGGGATATAATTGCGGTTGCTATACGAATAATTGCTGCGGATATGCCTGTTACCCCAGGGGATGTTCAGCAGTGCACTGTCCCGGCTGTGTAGCTGATGTTGCCCCAAGAAGAACAGAGGTCTATTACACCGAGAGAGTGGTTCCTGTACCCGCATACGTTACTTACGGGATAGTTGACCGGGGTCAGGCTCCAGCCAGACCAATCCCGCCAGTCATTTCCTTTAACGGGCCTTTAGTGTTCGAACAGCGATAAACATTTCTCAACCTGGACAAGTCAGGAAACAGGCTAAACACGCCAAGGGCAAAACCATGAAAAGAAAACTCTTTTGTCTAACAACCAGCTTCATGTTCATTTTCTGCACATTAGTATTTACCGGCTGCATGAGGCAGCCTGTTAACGCACAGGCAGGCAATCCAGGGGCACCGGCGGCTCCCCAGGCTATCCAGCCAGGAGATCCGGCAATGCCTGACAGCACATGCAATGGACGTTATGCCTCGCATGCAAATACGCCGCAGCCACCTAAAAAGATGCCTCAATACAGCACGGCACCACCCCCGGCTCAACCCATCAAGCCATCATCCTTTTACAGCATGGATGATGCCTCCCTGTTTAATGCAGAGGTACACGATATTGCCATTCAGCTTATTGAAAACATGAATGCAGATGCAGGGATTCAGGGGGTAATAGGGGTATCCACCTTTGTTGACCTTAACTACCTGTACCGCACATCTCCCCTTGGCCGTTACCTTGCCGAACAGCTCATGGGTGAACTGCAGCGGGCAGGATACCAGGTGGTTGAAATAAGGAAAACAGAGGCGATTCTTATCAAGAAGAAATTCGGGGAGTACAGCCTTTCAAGGGAGCTGGACGAAATTGCAAACCATACTTCAGCAAACATCATTCTTGTGGGAACCTACATAGTTAAGGGAAACTATGTCTTTATTAACGCAAGACTTGTCTCAACCGGCAATGGCATGGTAGCATCATCTGCAATGAAGATTATTCCCAACAACAAATTCATGAGGAGCATGCTGTGGCCATCCGCTGCCCCGCCGGAAATGGACAAGAAGAATATAACCATTCCTATCAAGGCATTTGGAGAACCCACTGAAGTCAGAATAATCCAGGGCTCCTGATTTCAGGACTGCACGGGAACATCAACCTTTGATGCAACAACAAACACATATTAAATTAGCCCTGCTGCTATTACCCATACTTTGTCAGGGCTGCATGTCAAATGCAGCCCCCAACCCTTCTGTTGTCACTGAACATAGACCGGGCTCCCATGTGTACTCTGCCATGTACCCAACGATATTCAATGTGGCACAGGGGCTTGCACTTCAGCTACAGCAGAACATGCGTGATGGCTCCCTTGCAGAATACCCGTGCATAGTCACAACCCTGGCAGATGTAGATGACCTGTCGCGCTCTTCACGTTTCGGAAGGGTTATGGCAGAGGCCCTTGCAGCAGAGATATTCAGAATCGGCGGCGTGGTAAGGGAGGCCAAAATGACCGGAACCGTTGCCCTTTCCCCTGGTGAAGGGGAATTTGGTCTGAGCAGGGATGCAGTAGAGACGGCAAAGGCCGTCTCTGCAAGCTCCATTGTGGCAGGGACTTACGGAGTGGGAATTGATTCTGTTGCCATTACGGTAAAACTCATTGATATCACCAATGGTAACGTCCTGTCCGTTGCAATGACAGAAGTGGGCAGGACAGAGGCAGTAGACTCACTGCTTGATGCATCGTTTGAACCTATTCCCACAGTATATGACAGGCTCCCATGACACACCGTCTGCCTCTTTGCAAATTGCCTGAAATCGCAGGACATATCCACAAAAATATCCCCCAATATACCTTTTTACTGTTATGCTGTACAGTCTTGTGCAGCTGTGCACCTGCAGTAAAGCAGTATGGCTGCCTTGTTCCTGAAAGCTCAGTTTATATACAGCCGGAAAACCCGCTTGATCTCTCCAGAAAAAGACTTTTAATCGCCCCCATTGCACTTTACAGCCCGCAGGCAAGGGAATGGACACCTGCCGTCACCAGTCTTGTGCAGGATATTTTCAGCCAGGAACGGGTATTCAAGGTTATTGTTACTGAACAGCGAAAATTTGAATCAGAGGACCACTTTCTTGATTATGCCCTGGATAATGGCTTTGATTATATCCTTAAGGGACGCATACCCCCTGTAATCTTCCCTTCAGGAAATACCAGCGGGTGGGTAGGTTTTGATATGAAAATCATAAATACCAAAACCCATGTAACAGTCTGGCATATCTATGGCCAGGCCTCACTTATCCCGGCCCCGACCAAGTGGTCGCTGCTTGGTGATGCACCACATGCCGATGCCCCTTCGGTGTCTGAGGGATTTACGGTCATACTAAGGCAGATGGCATGTATCATCAACAGCCAGCCTGCAGCTCCTCCCTGTGCCAAACCATAAAACACTGTTGTTTCAGGCATGCCGCATAGTTCATCAGCTAAACATGCTGTTAATCAACCCCATTTCAGCCACATATACGTTGAAAAAGATGTGGCTGACCACCCTGTTTCAAAAGATATTATAAACCGTTTTTCTGAATCCCGGATTATACCCATACATCACTACAAAGATGTATTCTCAAGGGCCGGGCAGAAATTTTCGGCACAAAAAGAGAGCCAGAAGCTCATCCTGGCAGCAGGCAGGCCCCCATTTTTATACAGAGGAGCTGACGTCTGCCCATCATTTGGTAATCCCTCATTCTATTACGCTTCAAGCGTAATGAACTGCATTTACAACTGCCAGTACTGTTACCTTCAGGGAATGTATCCATCTGCCAACCTGGTGGTATTTGTGGATATTGAAAAAATCTTTCTGGAAGTGGAACGCACCACAGACAAACTCTCTGAAGAAAACAGTTTGGCCCCTCTTTATCTTTGCAACTCATACGATACCGACCTTCTTGCCATAAGAAGAATCATTCCCCTTGCAGACAGATGGCTGGACTTTGCTGATACCAGGCAGGATGTTCTGATAGAGATGCGCACCAAGAGTACATCAGCCTCCCTGTTTTCAAGGAGAAAACCTGCAGAAAATGTCATAATTGCCTGGACACTTTCCCCTGATCCTGTGGCAGACACCTTTGAAAAGGGAACACCTCCGCTTTCAGCCCGGCTCAAGGCTGCAGCCAAGGCTGTTGATAATGGATGGCGTGTGCGGCTCTGCATTGATCCCGTCCTGTTTGTAAACAACTGGGAGGAACTTTATGCAGGTCTTACTGAGGATATCGCCAGGGAGCTTGACACAGACAGAATCGAGAGTATCAGCTTTGGTGTATTCAGGATGGGGAAACAGTTTCTTAAAAGGGCTCGCAAGGTAAACCCTGCGTCTCCGATTCTCCACTATCCATACATTCTGGAAGGCGGCGTTTACACCTACCCTTTTGAAATCAGACACAAAATGCTGAGTTTCATAAAAGCGAGGCTTGGCCGGGCATTTCCACAGGATAAACTGTTTCAGACATGGAAATGAACTTCGGGCACACTGAATTGCAACAGAGTTTTTTTTACTTTATAGTGCATCCCTGATAACGGGTAACCAATGCCCACCTGAACAAACTCCAAGATTTTATCATATGAGGATTAATCATGCCGGATCGTATTTACAATTTCAGTCCAGGACCAGCCACACTGCCCCAGGAAGTACTTGCCCAGGCAGCCAAAGACATCGTCAACTATAACAATATTGGCATAGGCCTGATTGAACTATCCCATCGTTCAAAGGCCTTTATGAAAGTAGCCCAGGAGGCAGAGAGCCTTATCAGGGAACTCATGTCCATACCTGAGAACTACAAGATCCTGTTCCTGCAGGGAGGGGCATCAACCCAGTTTGCCATGGTCCCTCTGAACCTGCTTGCCCCTGACAAAAAGGGCACATACCTGAACACCGGAACCTGGGCAAAGAAGGCCATAAAGGAGGCCAACATAGTGGCAAAGGCCCAGGTTGCATACTCCAGCGAGGGCTCTTCCTTTGATCATGTACCCTCAGATGGCGACTATACAGTAGATGATGACTCTGAATACCTCTACTTTGTGTCAAACAACACCATTTACGGAACGCAGTTTGCCGAGTTTCCGAAATCCGACAAGATGCTGGTCAGTGACATGTCTTCAGACATACTGTCGCGCCCCTTTGACATATCACCCTTTGGACTGATCTTTGCCGGTGCTCAAAAAAACATGGGGCCTGCCGGAGTAACGGTTGTAATCATCAGGGAAGACCTGCTTGACCGAGCACCAGAGAATCTTCCCACTATGTTCCGCTACAAGACCCACGCAGACAAGGGATCAATGTTCAATACCCCGCCATGTTTTGCCATTTACGTGGTTGGTCTCGTGGCAAAATGGCTTAAAAAACAGGGGGGTGTACAGGCAATAGAGAAGATCAACAGGGAAAAGGCTGCACTTCTCTATGATATGATAGACTCCACGGATTTCTACAAAGGCCATGCAAGGAAGGATTCACGCTCCTTGATGAATGTGACATTCAACCTGCCTACACCTGAACTCGAGGCCAAATTTATCAAAGAGGCATCGGAAAATGGACTTGACGGGCTTAAGGGGCACCGCTCCATCGGGGGATGCAGGGCATCAATTTACAACGCATTTCCAAAGCAGGGTGTTGTGGATCTTGTGGATTTCATGAAGGAGTTTGAGAGAAAGAACGGATAAAAAGACAGCGGATCAAACCGCAATTTTCAGCTCATGGGCCGGGCATGGTCCCGGCCTTAAAAAGTTTTCCAAAAACAAATTGGATTATGGAGCGCTCAGATTCCCACCTTACCACATTGAGATAATCAAACAAAATCACAAAATTATTTGTGGACAGCTCTCGGATAAGTCAAAACTACTCTCCAGAACTAACCACCACCCTCTCTGGAGAAAGATCAAAACTCCACCCTGCATCAACAGATCGAACAGCCCCAAGAATAAGTCCTACCATAAGATCAGGCGGGTATTTTGGGATCGTACTGCAATCTATCAGCGCAGATTCCCTGTCTTTCACATATTCTTCTCTTAGAGTAGTTACGATACTACATATTTCATCCTGTACAGGCTCACCGGAATGTCCCATCTCAATCCTGCAGCCACCGGAATCAATGGGCTTGACATCAAGAAAAAACGATGCCCCTTCACGTCTCTTTATGCAGTACAGGAATGCAGCCATCAAACCGTCAAGCATACTGAGCACAACGGACTCTTCCATAACAGCGAATATGGCAGTTTCAGGAATATTTATCTCCTTCTCAACCCGGTGTTTGAAATAGAGATCAGCCTGCCAGAATTCTATAAAATCCCTTATAAAAGCCCCTATCTCCACTGGCCTTTTCTGCATTTCTTCCTGCTGATTTTCCCCGCGGTATCCTATGATATGTATCATTGATTCCAGGCGGGCGATGACCCTGGAAATTTCTTCAACCCTCTCCCTTGCAGAGACAATAAAATCACTACCAGATTGTTTTTCACCGCCACCCTGTGCCCTCATCTCCTCCTGGCTAAGACCCATTTTGAGCATCTCTATCTGCATGGAAAGGATCTGCAGAGGGCCATTGAGGTTATGCACAAGTCCATGCCCCATTCGTCCAGTAAGACTATACTGGAAACATTTAAGCAAAAAATTATTCAGTTGCGAATTTGCACTATTCATAATCGCCTTTAATATTCATCCTCTTCCGGTCATAAACAGAGTTCAGCCCATGCGCAAAAACCAAATCAGACTTTTTTGCATGGATTGTAAATATGTTATGGCAGCTCTTTTTTGAATTGTAAAGGACTGGACAAAATAAGTATTAAAAAATTTTAACGTCGGGAAAGAAAATGTAAAAAGCAGCCTAATCGTTTTCCAGATCTTCTGGAACAAACTGGGCTGGCTTGCTTTTGAAGAGGTCACTAAAGGCAGCAACCGCGTCTGGATCAAACTGTGTAGCCGAGTTGGCTACTATTTCCTCATGTGCCTTTGCTGGTGAATGCCCTTTGCGGTAAGGTCGGTCGGTGGTCATGGCATCATAGGTGTCTGCTACAGCAAGTATCCTGGCCAAGGCAGGGATGGAATCTCCGGCAAGCCCATCCGGATACCCCTTGCCATCCCATCTCTCATGGTGATGCCGTATAATTCCCTTTGCCTCAGTCATTAACCCTAGATGACTTACAATCTCCTCACCTATAACCGGGTGAGCCTTAATAATCTCGTACTCATCCCTGGTAAGGCGGCCAGGTTTCATCAGGACCTGATCTCGAATTCCTATCTTGCCTATATCGTGAAGATTGCCTGCAAACTCCAGCACCTCAAGGTCTTCATCATTAACCCCCATGAACTCTCCAAGCCGCAAGGCAATGTGAGTAACCCGCTGGGAATGAAGCTTGGTATAAGGGTCCTTTGCCTCAAGGGAACGGACAAGTGCACGAAGGGTTGCATACAGGTTCATGGAAAGGCTGTCGTATAACAACAAATTTTCCATGGTGAGGCTGGCCCGTTCTGCCAGGAGGTGCATAAGAAAAATCGCCTCCTCACCAAGATAACTTCCATGATTATCACCGCATACTGCCAGAACTCCAAAGATCTCGTTTCGGATATTGAATGGCACCAGAACCTGATTCTTTAAGCCCGGAGTATTGGAACTTGACCCGCCACCGTCATTATCAGCACTCTTGGTTACGTAAATGGGCAGCTCCTCAACAGCTACCCGTACACAGGGCACTTCAAGCCTGTCCATGCTGACTGTTTCCATGGCCGAATCATAAGGACCGGAAGCCCCCATGAGAATCAGTTGCCCCTCCTCCCTGTTCACAACCCAGAAATAACTCTGGGACGCCCCGGTAAGAGCGCATGCAAGTTTTACAATGCTGTTGTAAAGCTCGTTGGTATTCTTGATGTGACTGAGCGTATCACTAATGGCAAAGAGTACTGCCTGCTCCCTGACCTTACTTTCCAGTTTTTTATTAATCTGCTCAAGTGCCTTCTTTAATTTTACCTCTTCAGTCAGGAGCTCATTCTCCTTAAGGATACTCCTCTCCCTGATCATGCGCTCAACAGCCACCTGAAACTGGTCAAACTTGAATGGTTTTGTAAGAAAATCTGAGGCTCCAGCCCTCATGGCGCTGACAATAACATTCATGGAAGGTTGGCCGGTAATAATGGTTGCTACAATGGTGCGGTCAATGGCCTTAAGACGGCCCAGGAACTCTATCCCATCCATTCCAGGCATGTTAATATCCACAAACACGCCATCCATTCCACCCTGTTTTTTTACAATGGATAGGCCCTCAAGGGCATTGGATGCCTGAAAAATCTCAAAATTATCAAGCCCATTAAGGTACGCACCCAAAGTCTGACGCACCACATCCTCGTCATCAACAATGAGAACTTTCCACCTGTGTCCGTACAGTGACTCTGACTTAAGAGAAGATATTCCCTGATCTACTGAAGGAGAAGACATGATATTAGGCACCTAAAGCCTATTCAAAAGTTTTTCCTTAAGGCGCACAAACTCTTCCTCTGTAATTACGCCCTGCTGCCGAAGTTTACCCAAACGCTCCAGCTCGTCCAGAGTCCTAGTGCCAGCAGCAACACCAGTTTCAAGCATAAGCGGCTGAAAAATATCAGCTCCGCCCATCAGTGAAGATACAGCATCTTCGCTCTCTCCCTGAGAATCCGCTTCCCCTTGGGGGAATTCGCCCTGCATGCGCTTTATGTTCTCAATAAGCCGGTTATTTTCACGAATAAGGGCTATACGTTCACATGCATTGTCAACACTGATTTTAAGCTCCTCCAGCCTGAACGGTTTCCTGAGGTAGTCATATGCTCCCTCCTTCACCGCCTGAATTGCTGTTTCCAGTGAGGCATACCCGGTGATAATAATTGCCTGAATGTCCGGATACAGAGATTTGGCATGATGAAGCACCTCCATACCGTCAACCTCGGGCATCATCAGGTCTGTAATTAGAAGATCAAAAGGCCGCTGATCAAGCAGCTGAATTGCCTCAAGGCCATTATGCACTACTGTAATTTCCCTGTTTTTGTCAGACAGCAACTCCACAAGAAGATCGCCGATATTCTTCTCATCTTCAGCGATAAGTATCTCCATGTGATTCAGCCGTTCATTTGGTACCATGCTAAAGTTCCTTAAATCCTGCGGGATATCATATCCCATCCCCTTTTTTCCTCCATTTTCGCGAATATGCAGCAGCAAATCCTACAACCGCTCAACCCAGCAACAGTTAATCCGTCATGCGAGACTTGCTACAGTAACATAACAACACCTGGATCAACCCCCTACCAGGCTAGAATTTTCCAAGTCTTACAAAGAGCCTTGATTGACTGCGCAACTTTCAAGCTTATCTTTATCGCATAAAAATGGTATTCCTAAATTGAGCGTTTCAAAATGTGGAAAATTATTCGCCCCATGAAATTAAATTGATTATAACTTTCCAATTTTGAAACCCTTCGGGATTGCCAGCTTCACTGCATCTCCTTGGTCATCGGTCTTCCCACCTAGCCTGCTATAGTGGGGAAGCCCTGTTTCGCGGATATGGAGCAAATCTGACAATCGCTCAACTTAGAGTGTTGTTTTCCTCCAGGTGCAAAATTACCTGTTTTAACAGAGGAACGCTACGTTAAAATCATCGCGGGCCAGAACCTGCACTCATTATATTTTATCGGAATAAAGGATCTTGAACTTGACTGATTTATCTCCAAACAAACTACTTACCCTGCCAAAGCAGGAGGCAGAAAGGGAGTTCAATGCACTCTCCACCTCCTCCCAGGCAATGCTAACCCTCCTGACTCCCTGGGAAAAACGCCAGGAGATAATGCTGCTCTCAAAAAATTTCCCGGAACTTGTGCGTTCCATGCCAGTGGAAGAGCTGTTCTGGACCATCAAGAGCACAGGGCCGGAAGACAGCCTGCCACTGATATCAGCTGCTTCATTTGAACAGCTACAGTTCATCCTTGACCTTGACTGGTGGGACAAGGACAATTTGAGGCTGGACAGGATCTCGGCATGGCTAATCATGCTGTTTGAGGCAGGAGAAGACACTGTAAACGCGTGGCTCAGCACTCTCCGCACAAAGGACCCTTATCTTCTACCTGCCATCATGCGCCACTTCGTGGATATCCAGAAAAGACCTGATGACATGGAGATAGAGGAGGCAAAGGACGTACTTAACCCCTTCACCATTGACAATGTTTACTATATTGCCTTCAAAAATGAGAAGTTTGTACCCATGTGGGAACGCATGACAATGAAACTTCTGGAGATCTCGGACAGTTTTTACAGGGACTGCATGGAGACCATCCTCACAGAAACCCGTACAGAGTGCATTGAAAAGGCATGGAGGCTTCGCTGCGGAAGGCTTGCAGACTTTGGAATTCCAGACTACTTCAGCGCGCTTGATATCTACGCCCCGGTAAAACCGCATGATTTGAGGCGTGCAGCCCCGGCTGCAATGCTTGACGGAACAGAAGACTCGGACATGCCGGCCTTTGTGCCCACGCTGTACATAACAGACTTTCCAGGCCTTGCCACCGCCCTTGCTGAACTTTCAGATACCCCGGACATAGCCCGCATCATCAGGGAGTGGACCGGCGTTGCAAACAAGATACTTATGGCAGACCGGGTTGATCTTGACGATCCGGACACCATGAAAAAGGCTCTTTCCAAAGCAGCCTCTCTCATAAACCTTGGCATTGAAACCACGTCAGATGAATATCCTGGGACCAGCCCGGTAAAAATACTTTCGCAATATGTCCTGGAGGACCTTGTTCGTGCAGCAATCTGGCGGCTTTCAGGCATAAGGCAACGGGTGCGGAATATAGCAAGGGATACAGAAACAAGGCTTCTGCCACCTGAATACAGTGAAATTTTTGAAGCCCTTGCCAGGCCGGTGCCCATGCGGTGGAATGCAAACCTGCAGGAAGCCGTGCCATTCTCCTCTCTTGAACAGGTGGAGGATGCAGAGAAAACCGTGGACGAACTGGAGGCGTGGCACCGGATAATGGAAAAGATAACTCCTCACTGGCACAGGTGGAGGGAAGTTATAGCATGGGAAAACACCAACTTCCTCACCTGGAACGAGTTTACCTGGCAGCACGGACTTGCCACTGCCGTTGCCAACTTTATACTGGATGGAAGTGCCGTAGTTGTGCCGGTTGCCGAATCCAGGCTCTTTGAGCTAAAAAACACCTTTGAAACAGGCAGGTGGGACACAACCAGCGTCCAAATAGCACAGGAATTCAGCCAGTTATCAAATATCAACCCAGAAATGGCCAAAAGCATACTGGAAAAAGGCGTCTCCCCGGTCATGGAGGAAATGTTGCCAGTCAAGGAACCGGACGCCCTTCAGGGCAGATTCCTGTCATCACTGCTTGTTGATACCGGCATTGAATAATGCCGCAGCATAAGGTAATTTGGCAAATTTACATGGAAAGGCAGCAATTATAATGAATAGCAGAAAAAACTACAGAAAGGCTGTTGAGATAAGTGAAGATCAGCAGCCTTTTTTCAATATTATAAACAGATTTATTGCGTTTTTCACAAGGGAAATACAGAATCGAAGCACCATCGATACGGATTCAACGTATCCCTTTCTGCCAATGTACACGCTACACTTCTTCTCGTA
>JALWJV010000004.1 GCA_026996955.1 Deltaproteobacteria bacterium | reverse complement strand
AAACTCGCTTCAATGTATGCTGACAACAACCCCGTAAGTGTCTTTCTCAAGGAGAGTAACACCCTGACAGCGCTTACATATAAACATGGCAGACAGGACAGTGCATTTCTGTTCTTTACGGATAACCTGGCACTGGCACGGCCTCTGTTTGGGGTAATAAACCTTGCCTGGGGAGTGGGACGAAGCGCTGCTGGATTTTTTTTAATGCCATTTGACTCTGGCACAACAATAAAATCAGGCGCACTCGGCGCACTGTTCAGTGTACCTGAACTCTTCTTTCTTAATATTAGAAAGGGGAGCTACACTTACCTTCCACAAACAGCAAATTGAACCCTCGTTTTTTCCCTTTACCCCTTGACTCATTGGCCGGTGAAAGTTTATTCTACATTATCTATTTGTTATAAAGGCCAAATCTGTTTATTTTTTACCTAGATTGAGCGATTGTCGGATTTGCTGCAGATCCGCGAAAGAGGAATTCCCATAATAGTCGGCTATATGGGGATTCCTCTGACAAAGGAGATGCAGTAAAGACGGCAATCCCGAAGGGTTTCAAAACTGGAAAGCTATAATCGACATAACTCCTTTTAAGTTCATTGAAAAAATAATTTTCCAGATTTTGAAACGCTCAATCTAGGTTTTATATAACTGAACCTAAAGATGGTTTATTCCCCAAGGACACGAAAAATGCAATCCACAGGAACCGCACGCAGGACAGGCATTCATGCTTCCAGGCAGCAAAATACCCTTGTCCTGAAAATCCTTATTGCTGTAATTTCCTGTCTGATCCTGTGGGACATTGCAGGGCCGTATGGACTGTGGGCAAGAAACCGTATGCTCAAAAAACGTGAAGCTCTCTATGCATCTAACATGCAGATGGCCATCAAGAATACCCAGCTTGAGGAAGAAATAAGGCGTATTCAGACAGACCATCAGTACCAGGCCCTTATGGTACGAAGCAAACTTGGCTGGGTCAGGGACAACGAAATCCTTTTCAGATTCGTAGGAGAAGACAAAACAAAACCATGATTACCGCAAGGCAGATTGAGGAGTTCAAGGAGTATATTTCAAGCGGCAGATGGGATGAGGATTTTGGATATCGCACCCCTGATGGACAGGCAGAGATGCTGGACTTCATGGAATCGCTTTTTGAGCTATGTGAACTTGCAGACGAGGCACTTACCAAGCGGCTGTATCAGAACATGTCCGGCAGTTAAACCAGTGTAATTTTCCCTATCAACACCTCTTGTTACAGCAACACCCCCAATAACACCACATGATATCAATGATTCGCGTCCATACATTCATCAAGTACGGGAGGATTCAGCTTCAGGAGGCAGAGGCAGCGCTGCAGGAAGACAGGCACGATATATGTTTCAAGCGCCTGGCAGATGTTGGTGACTCGCTTGTAAAGGCGCTTGCAGCAGCACTACCAACAGTAAAAAAAGATTTCCTTGCCCTTGAGGAGAAGGCCCTGGCAAAATATGCAAGTGATCTGGCTGAAGACCCTGATGATGCAAAGGAGGCAGCAGCACTGATTGCAGAGATAAGAAGACTCCGTGACAACATGCCGGACCTTAAAGATGCCGATATCAGGATCAAGGCGGAAAACGCCTATTCAACGGCAGGAAGGGCGTTTAAGCTGATTCACGGTTTTTTCACCTGATCCGACGTATCTACTCGCAGGGTACCACATCTGCTGCGTTGTCAGGGACTCGAAGTACAGGTAGTACGCCTTCGCCCCCGCCGCCTTGCATCTGCAGCACCCTGTGAGCAGATACATTGCATAAAAAGTATTTTCCGTCATGAGAATTCATCCTGGAAGGGATTAGTAGTTACAATACGGCAATGGCTCTTTAACATC
>JALWJV010000003.1:1252-1863 GCA_026996955.1 Deltaproteobacteria bacterium | reverse complement strand
GCCTCACGGGCTCAGGATTGAGATTGAGGTAAGTTCCATGTCTGAGCTTGAAGAGGCGCTTGATGCAGGGGCCGAGGCTGTATTGCTGGACAATATGAACTGTGCAGAGCTTGAGGAGGCAGTCAGGTATGCCAGGGACAGGAAGCCTGGCATTATCCTTGAGGCATCCGGCGGGGTAACCCTTGAAAATGTGCGGGATATTGCGAAAACAGGTGTGGATATTGTCTCAACCGGCGCCCTTACTCACTCTGCACGGGCAGTTGATCTCAGTATGAGAATAACATCCTGAACATTCTTTGCTCCCCAAAAAACAAAGTTGAAACTCAGGGCTCAAAGTAAAAGAAACGCTTGTGCCCACACTCCAGTTTGGTAACCACATACCGGAAGCTCATGCTTCCTCGCTCCCCTGAGCACATATTTTAACAAACCGTAAGAGCCCATTCTACTTTCCAGTCCATTCATTTTATTGACAATCTTCAAGCTGGTTGTTGAACCAGTCCATGTTTGCGTGGAATCTCATTTGGCGTATCCACTCCCTTCTTTATTAATTTTTATCCAACTGAATTTATTCTAATAAAAAATATCAAAAAATTAAGATTGGCGCTTGAAGA
>JALWJV010000003.1:0-1242 GCA_026996955.1 Deltaproteobacteria bacterium | reverse complement strand
TATGGCCAATGCTTACTCTTTTTTTAGAGAGCGTTATGGTTAAGATTTGATGTCTCAGCTGATTTTATAATGGCGCTCTGTGCTGGGTCTGCATTTTCATTAAATTCTGGAAACTTTTTTGTCTGGTTCCTCATTTCTGTTGGTCAATGGTTAAGGAGGTAAGTAGGCGATACAGACCGGCATAATCACATATAGTATGCGTTTGTGCTGGTCACAAACAGTCAGGAGGTGTATTGAAGTGAAAATTGTTAGAACGGTGTACAGAGGCGTTTTTGTAGCCATGATATTATTTTTAACCTTTGCGGTTTCATCAGGCTGGGCATGGACCTATGGCATAGATACGTATGATTATGTTGGTTCGCCTGCACTGATCGGAACTGTGCCAGGAGCTATTTATACGGCAAAGGTGGCGGTGGCAACCAATGATTCTTCTACTGCAGATGTTTTAACTGTGGATCTTTATTACGGATTCTTTTCCGGTCTTTATCAGTGGAGCCCGGATGAGGGGGCACACTGGATAAACATTGCGCCAGGCACTTCTACCTGGAGCAGAACAGTTCAGCCCGGTGATACTATATGGCTCAGGGCTGTTTTGACCAATGACAATGGAAATACTTATCACATTCTCTCGCCATCACCCTGGGGAACAGCCGATTCCAGCTATGGAGAGGCATACTATTGGGCATTTCCTCCAGGAGCTCATTATTATAACAGTAGCTGGCAGAGAGATATTGCTGGATATGTAGCTGTGGCACTGGAGTGATGAAGTAGCATGAGATATGCAGACCCATCATTGTGTTAATTCTTAATGGAACCGGACCGTTTCTAGAAAGGGCTGGCAGAAAGGTTTCTGTCAGCCCTGATTCGTGTATGTGCCAACTATCCAGAAGCAAAAGACCTAAAAACGTAAGCAATATCAAGATTCCAGATGCGATCAGTCTGTACAAGGAGCTGTTATCCAGAATTAATATCACGATTCGCGTCGTGATTTTCCTTTTCCTGGACGACAACTAAACTAAATTATGGTATCTACTCTTCAGCAGGGCAGACGATAATCTGTGTTTTGCCCATATTGTCGATGTTTCAGTTTAAAATAGAGTTTTTTTATTCAGTTATGATGAGGCAATGTAATGTTTCCAATACAGGATAGTGTGCCGCGGCGGTGCCCACCCCTGATGATGTGGGCAATTATGGCTGTAAATATCTTTTTCTTTTTGCTTGAGACCAGGCTTGGCCCGCATG
>JALWJV010000002.1 GCA_026996955.1 Deltaproteobacteria bacterium | reverse complement strand
TGGCCAGACACCAGCCAACTTCCATGAAACATCATCCCCGTGAAATGCCATCAATGGTCTATGCCGATGAGTCAGGCGAGATCTTTGATCTTCCTGACCTCTGCATGGCAGGAAGAAGTGGCCGTCTTTTCCATCCGGTTGAACTCAAAGACCTTATTCCCCTACCTGAGGGCAGCGAACTGTTTGTGCTGCCTGAGACCATGCCTGTTGGATGGGACAGCGACGTAGATGAGATGGTGGTGATGGACCAGGACCCTTCAGGAAGCCCAAAACCTGTAAGGGCCGTGGCGGCATTTGTATCACCTGCCTACACCCAGACTGCATCCACGGCATTTTACCGTGAGGAGATACCAGAAAGGCCACTGCCGCTCTTTGCCTACAGCGCGGTTGGATGGCTTGACGGACAGTTTTATGTGGCAGCCTTCAGGAGTGACCCTGACCCACGCCAGGACTTCAAAAATTTCAACCAGGAGCTCATTCGCAAAAACACCCTGACAAGGCTTAAACAGGACAGGGACAACAGGCTTATACAGCATCTTGGAAAATGCAGCCTGACATACGGCTGTCCTGCGGCAAGAAATCTCTTCATGAAGAGATGGGAGTGTCCACTTCCAACCTCGCCGGTCTGTAACGCAAGATGCCTTGGCTGCCTGTCCCTTCAGCCAGAAGACGGCCCCCCAGCCACACAGGACCGAATAACCTTTGTTCCCCATGCAGAGGAGGTTGCAGGCGTGGCTGTCCCCCACTTGAAAAAGGCAAAGAGGGCAGTTGCAAGTTTCGGACAAGGGTGTGAAGGCGAGCCCCTTATGCAGTCAGACCTCCTTGAAGATTCTATCAGGCTTATCCGTTCAAGGGTAAAACGGGGCACTGTCAACCTAAACTCCAATGCCAGCAGGCCGGATGCCCTTTCCCGGCTCATAGATGCAGGGCTTGATTCCATGCGTATCAGCATGAACAGTGTAAGGGAAAAGTATTATACACCCTACTATCGTCCAAAGGGTTATGGTTACAGCGATGTCCTGGAGTCGTGGAGAATAATGAAGGAAGCTGGCAGATATGTCTCGCTTAACCTGTTTGTGCTCCCGGGTCTTACTGACGAGATGGCAGAGATAGACCGTCTGTCAGAGATTATTGCACAAAATGGCCTTGATCTGATACAGCTCAGGAACCACAACATAGATCCTGACTGGTACCTGGACTCAATAGGCTATGAGTACTCCGGCATGAGAACAGGGGTACAGGGCATGGTGAAGATATTGAAAAAACGTTTCCCGAAACTCAAGTTCGGCTACTTCAACCCACCCCTTGATGACAAAACAAGGCCCAAACCAAGATAATAAGAGAGGCCCCCAAAGATGAAAGAGATAAAGAAGAAGGCGGCACAGGCCATAGTAAACATATTTGAGACAGGAACTCCCTACGGAGATTATGGCAGGGTTACGCTCCTTCCGGGGGACAGTGGCCACCTGACCTATGGCAGGTCCCAGACAACTCTTGCAAGCGGAAATCTCTACCTTCTGATAAAATCCTACTGCAACACCCCGGAGGCTGAACTTGCAGATGAACTTGCAGGATTTCTTCCGCGGCTTGGAGATATTGACCTCTCCCTTGACCATAATATCCGTTTCCGCAGGCTTCTCAGGGAGGCGGGAAATGATCCTGTGATGCAGGAAGTACAGGACAATTTTTTTGACCGTGTTTACTGGGAGCCTGCGTTCAGGACCGCAGAGGCCACGGGTATAAAGTGCGAGCTTGGGGTGTCAGTGGTGTATGACAGCTTTATTCACGGCTCATGGCACACCGTAAAAAAACTGACAGATAAAGAGGCTGGACCCATTTCTGAAATCGGCGAGACCAACTGGGTG
>JALWJV010000001.1 GCA_026996955.1 Deltaproteobacteria bacterium | reverse complement strand
TTCCTGCTATCATGCCCATTGCGCTTCCGCCGCTGCCCGGATTTTCTGCCATCTTTTCAATGGCCTCTGCTGTCTGAAACTGGGTATAGGCATTCAGGTTGCCGATAACCCCCATCTGGGTACGTTTGTCCAGCGCCTTTT
The DNA here is from genome assembly GCA_026996955.1 of Deltaproteobacteria bacterium. Classification (GTDB taxonomy): domain Bacteria; phylum Desulfobacterota; class Dissulfuribacteria; order Dissulfuribacterales; family QOAL01; genus S144-17. The sequence goes on along the minus strand of JALWJV010000001.1, from coordinate 8,301 downwards.
CCACTTCGTCCGGCAGGGATATATTTTCAACCAGGAACTTGGTGAGGTTAAGCCCGTATTCTTTAATCTCGGGCTCCAACTTCTTTTGCAGAAAGTCGCCCAGTTCATTGTAATTGGCTGCAAGGTCAAGGACCGGTATGCCGGATTCGGCCACAGCATCCGCAAACCGGCTAACCAGGATGTTTCTTATCTGTCCTGTTATCTCTTCTGTTTCAAAATGTGTATCTGTGCCTGCAATCTGACGTATGAATTTTCCCGGGTCCCCTACCTGGATGCAGTAAGTGCCAAATGCCCTTAAACGCACAGGCCCGAATTCCGCATCCCTCATCATTATGGGATTTTTGGTTCCCCATTTGAGGTCAGTAAACTGTTTTGTAGATACGAAGAAGATGTCACACTTGAAGGGGGAGTTGAAACCGTATTTCCAGCTCTTCAGCGTGGTGAGCACCGGCATGTTGTTTGTGGTAAGCTCGTGACGGCCTGGCCAAAAAATATCTCCCAGTTCTCCCTCATGCATAAAAACCGCCACCTGGCTTTCTCTTACGGTAAGCTGGGCACCGTTCTTTATCTCGTTACCGTATCTCGGGAATTTCCAGACAAGAGAGTTTCCTGAATCGTCAACCCACTCGATTATGTCAATAAATTCGCCTTTTATCTTGTCCCAAAAAGCCATGACAAATTCTCCTGCTGATTGAAAGCCTGAGGGTTATCACCTACATATCATGCATAAAAAGGGCTGCGATGTTATGCATTAAACCTGTTCCAGCCTTTCTGGTAATAATCGTACAGTACTGGCTGATCCAAACGGTTTATACGAGGCTTATCGGCCGGCCGGGTGTCTTTCCCAAATTGGAAAACCGCCCTGAGGACCCTGTCGTCAAGAAAGCGAGTGGGCACGGTCACATGCAGTGTTTCCGGGCCTATTTTTTTCCTGGACGCCATGATAAATCCCCAGTCTCCAAATGAGGGGACGTTCACGTGGTAGGGCATGAGACGTCCCGGTGAATTGGGACCGGAAAGAGCGTTTTTTATAGTCTCATAAATGCACCAGTACGCCTCCGGGGCGTAGAATGGCGAGGTTGCCTGGGTTACCAGCACGCCTCCGGGCCTCAAACGTCTGTCACAAAGCGCATAAAAAGAGGTTGAGTAGAGTTTTGAAAGGGCAGGAGAGTTGGGGTCAGGAAGGTCAATTATGATTACGTCATAGGATGCCCTGGTCTGTTCCAGAAATTTCATGGCGTCCTGGTTGAGCACCCGTACCCGGCGATCATTAAGAGCACCCCTGTTGATGGCAACCAATTCCCTGCGAGTCTGCCCGAGACGGGTCATCTCAGGATCAAGGTCAACAACCGTTACGCCTCGTACATCCCGGTATTTAAGTATCTCCCGCACAGCCAGGCCGTCTCCGCCGCCAAGCACCAGAACGTCTGCCGGACGGGCGCAGGCCTCCATAGCCGGAATCACAAGACATTCATGATACCTTGCCTCGTCAACTGAACTGAACTGTATGTTACCGTTCAGGTAGAGTCTTATGTCATCCCTCCACCTTGTTATTACAATGCGCTGGTATGGAGTGCTCCGGGCATAAACAATGCTATCCTGATAGAGCAAATCCTCAAGAAAACTGGTAATGGAGGATGAAAACAGAAACAGGAGGATAAGGGCTGCCGAGGCTGCAACAAGTTTCAGGCGCAGGCTCCGGGAGGCTGGTTTGATTAAAGCAAGCCCTGCCCATGCAACCGACAGGTTAAGGATACCAAAAACTACGGACGCGCGGCTGATACCAAGCAAGGGAAGGGCTACCAGTGGAAACAGCAGGGAACCTGCCAGGGCGCCCAGGTAGTCCAGTGCAAGAACGTCGCTCAGGGCGTTTGAAAAATCGGCCCCTTCTTTCAGTATGCGGATAAGCAGAGGAATCTCCATGCCTGTCATCATGCCTATGACAGCACAAAGGCTGAAAAAAACAAGCGGGAACAGGGGTTGGGCCCAGGCACTGATGGCAAATATAATCATGGAGCTTGCACCGCCTGTCAGCCCCACCCATATTTCAAGCTCCACAAAGGTTTGAAGGAGATTTTTTTTGATGAATCTTGCAGCGTATGCCCCGGCACCCATGGCGCACAGGAATACACCTATCACAAGTGAGAACTGGGTAACCGCATCTCCCATGAGGTAGCTTGAAACCGCGCCGGCAGACAGTTCATATACCAGGCCGCAGGCAGCAACAAGCATCACAGACCCAAGGAGGATTATGCGTGCCGTCCGCCTGTGGAGGAGTGCAGTTGTCCCTGATTGGCTCATGGAGATATAACTGCCTCTCTGAGAGACATGGTCAGGAGATGGCTGCAGCTATTATGATTGCAAGCCCTATGATTACCGAGCCGAACATTATGGCCAGGGCAATGTTCTGGTCATCTTCGATCTCCTTGCAGATGGAAAACGGGGTAATCTTTTCAAAAATCACGTATGCCAGTCCGTATACCACAAGGCCAAGGATTACATAAATTATGGATTCTATAAGTTGGACAACCTGTGCATCAGTAAACATGTCGAACCTCTCTCCTTACTGTTTCGGGCAAATCAGTTTATTTCAGCATCCTGGATTGAGCGATTGTCGGATTTGCTGCAGATCCGCGAAAGAGGAATTTCCATAATAGTCAGCTATATGGAAATTCTTCTGACAAAGGAGATGCAGTGAATACGGCAATCCCGAAGGGTTTCAAAAATTGGTATCTATTCAGCGTAGTGAATGGTCTTGTTTTGGAGTGACTATGAAGAATTTCGTAGTTTTTCTTGGCGAAGCGCAGCCATAAAATCGCGTCTGTCTGAGCGAGGCACGAGCGAGTTTTGCGATTTTGGCGTAGCGAGCCTTAGAAAAACAAGAAATTCTTCACCGGAACGGAAAAACAAGACCATTCACGAATCCTTATTACTGTTAATACGCTGAACAGTTACAAAAATTGAAGAGTATGATACATGTAACTCCTTTTAATATCGTATAAAATCATTTCTTCAAACTTTTGAAACGCTCAATTCAGGAGCATATTATTTCGTGGTAATTCCCTTGCGTCCTTTGCGACTTTGCGGTTCATTTTTTTAAACCGCCCGCTTCGCTCAAGACGCAAAGAACGCAAAGCTTTATGCCAATAGCCTGGATAATGGCATCTTCGTGAAAATGCAGATGCGCTGAACAGATGCGTTCCGAACCCTATTTATGACTCCTGATTCCACCCCCGTAATGAGTGCGACCGGTCATAAAAAAACCGCGGTTCCGGCCAACACTTTCCTTCTTCAGGCTTACCCCCTGTGGATTCTGGACAGAAGGTATTCCGTACTTGCTCACTGTGGCCCCTGTTGCCAGGAGCGTGGAGCCGGCCGCAAGGGCTATGAGTATGAATCTGAGAAACCTCATCAGTCGTCGTCTGCCTTCCAGTTCATGTACAGCTTAAATGTCAAGAGCAGCATAAGGCCGCAAAGGATCATGGCCGAAACCGCCCAGATCCTGGGTTGAGCACCATCTGTCACAGTTATCAGCAGGCCGTGCATTGCCCTCTCTGAATCAGGAGTATTGCCCTTTGCGCTTACTGCCCGGAGGAAAACGCGGTATGTGCCAGGATCAGGGACCCGCACCATGATTGCCTCATGCCTGCTCCCCTCGGTCCAGACCTCTCCACCCTCAACGCCTTCGTAATATTCAATATTTGCATATTCCTTATGCACAAGGAGTTTCCTGTCATCCCCCTCATCCTTTACAAGCATTGCCTCAACAGACATCCAGGCGTTATCAATCTTGGCGTTAAATTCGATTCTTACAGCACTGTTATTGCCCTTAAGCCGGAATGGGTCAGAAAAAAAGCCCTGGGTGAGCTCTTTAGGGCCGACATACTGTTTGAGCACCTTCGTACCCGCGGTCCATGTCCAGATGGCAAACAACGCGTTAAAGACAAAGCACACCCCCACAATAATCATGGTCCGGGTGTACCAGCCCCGCTGAACAGCGGCATCAACAGAGGCACCTTTAATCAGGGGGCGGGGCTGATCTTCAATATCCTTCCTGCCGGTTGCCGACCTGACAGTCCGGGTATCAAGCCGTTTGCCAGTGCCATACTCGATCTCACCCTTTATCCGCTCAATTTCATAAATATGTCCGCTTCCATCTTCAGCGGCGAACTCGGCATATTCCACCTTGTCACCACGGGTTGCAACCCATGGAAGCGCTCCGTCCACATAGTAAAGTTCATAAACCCCGGAACCTTCACAAACCCATTTGCGCTTGTCCCACGTCTCAAGGGTCTCTCCCCGTTTTTTGCCAAGCCCGCTTCCAAGCGGCATAACATGGCAGGGACGGGTCATTGAGAACGTCCCCTGATACTCTCCTATCCACATTGATCCCATGCGGGGACTGTAAAAGAGATATACAAGGGTCATGTCCGTGAAGTCTCCATCCTCCACGAATGCCATACGCCCGATACATTCAAACCGGGCGCCCTTCTGTCTCCATGACTCTCCTATCTCAAAGGTGAAATCGGGTTTACCTGGAGGATTCTTTCCAAGGACACGCTGCTCAGCCTCTGAAATATCAAGCTGGCTTCCGCAGTACTCGCATACAATAAACTCGGAATGCTCGTCCTTCACAGAAAGGGCAGCACCACACCCCTTGCATTTTATCTGTTTTGGTTTATAAGCTGGTCTTTTGCGCGCCATGGAGTTGGTTGTTCCTGATTTTTCAGTCATGGCGTTACCAGTCAAGCCCTTCGTCATCCAGTCTCAGGTCTGTGTAGTCAAGCCACTTGCCAAGGAAGACTGATGGCGGTTCCTGGTCGTATTCTATTCCAAGAGTGTATTTGCCGTCAGGTGAGGAGGCATCGGCAAAGAGATATTTTTCACCTGTTTCCACCCGAATGGGAAGATCGCCCTCCATGCCAAGGCACTCTGCCTGTCCAACCTCCTGGACAACGAACTCCCTGTTTAATGCCCTGAATATTGCTCCGGGAGACAGCGAGTCAGACGGCGGGCAGTTTTCAAGTTCCTTTTTGGTCTGGAGTGCAAGTTCGTGATTGTCTTCTGTAAGCCATCCAAGGCTGCCGTTCTGGAATTCGAGGAACCATTCATCCCAGAACCCCTTGCCGAAACTGTAGCGCACCCTGCCGGTTACAGTAAAACTGTGCCCCTTCAGCCTGCCTGTGGCTCCGCGGTACAGTCTTGTAAAACCTTCAGGCAGCAGTGACTGCCTGCCCGCGCTCATCACCTTGTCCCTGTCCCAGTAAATTGCCGTGCCGCAGTATTCACATACCACAGTAACAATGCCAGGATTTGTAATAATCTTTTCTGCCCCGCAGGAGGGACATCTGATATTTTTTGGTTCCAAGGCTCAGTCAGCTCCGCTGTCCTGCCTGACTGATGCTGCCAGGCAGAAGTGCCGGGTCAACCCGGTCTGTGGTTCTGTTTCGCTCTTTGATTTATTTTGAAAATAGTGTACATGACAAAGAGTAGAGGTCAAATTGAATTTTGATATGAAGACTTATCGGTATCTATTCAGCGTGGTAAATGGTCTTGTTTTGGAGTGACTTTGAAGAATTTTGTAGTTTTTCTTGGCGAAGCGCAGCAATAAAATCGCGTCTGTCTGAGCGAGGCACGAGCGAGTTTCGCGATTTTGGCGGAGTAAGCCTTAGAAAAACAAGAAATTATTCTCCGGAACGGAAAAACAAGACCATTTACCAACCTCATTCAATAATGCGCTGAACAGTCACACTTATCGTAACTATTCACCCGAACGGAAACGCAGTACCATTCATAGACCATAAACAGGGAAAATTCAGCATGAGAGGCGGTTCCATAATGAGACTCCACGGTTTTATCCGCAAGGAGTGGCTGCAGGTGCTGCGGGATCCGTCAAGCCTTGCCATTGCCTTTGCCCTGCCTGTGATACTCCTACTTATCTTCGGCTATGGCATCTCCCTTGATGCCAAACATGTGAAGATTGCAATAGTGACCGAATCCCCCGGGCCTGTTGCCAGTTCCTTCACAGGGGGCCTCTACAACTCCGAATACTTTGAACCAGAAGTCATGGGCTCAATACAGGAGGCGGTGGAGGCCCTTAACAGGTGGGAGGTAAAGGGTATAGTGTGGTTAAAGAGCAACTTTGCCAGGGATTACATGAAACAGAAATCCCCGCCAATCAGTGTAATGGTTAATGGTATTGACGCAAACACAGCCCGGCTGGTGGAAGGGTATATCTCCGGGGTCTGGGCGCAGTGGCTTGAGCTTCAGGCAATCAAGGCAGGGCAGACCTTGAGCCTTCCGGTAAATCTTGACTTCAGAATATGGTATAATCCTGCGGTCAGAAGCCGCAACTTCCTTGTTCCAGGGCTATTTGCCATAGTCATGACACTGATAGGCGCGCTGCTTACCGCATTGATAATTGCAAGGGAGTGGGAACGGGGCACAATGGAGGCCCTGCTTGTAACGCCCATCACTGTCACAGAGATGCTTGTGGGAAAGCTCGTGCCCTATTTTCTCCTTGGTATGGGGGGCTTTGCCCTTGCCATCTTCATGGCATTTTTCCTTTTTGACGTGCCCCTTCAGGGTTCATTCCTTCTGCTCCTCGCCTGCTCTGCACTATTTCTGGTCACTGCACTTGGCATGGGGCTTGTCATTTCCACCATTTCAGGCGGTTCACAGTTTGTGGCTGCCCAGGCTGCCATTATTGTGACCTTCCTGCCTGCCTTTCTGCTATCAGGGTTCATATTTGATATAACCAGCATGCCGGGCCCGATCCAGGCACTTACACACCTGATGGCTGCGCGCTACTACGTTGCCATACTCCAGACCATATTCCTTGCAGGAAATGTATGGTCTGTAATCATGCCCAATGCCGCAGCCCTTGCGTTAATGGCCCTTGTCTTCCTTCTGATTGTATGGCGCAAGACAGTAAAGACCCTGGACTGACCGGATGTTTCAACGTATTTATGCACTTATCCTGAAAGAGTTCCTGGCAATGCTCCTTGACCCGAAGAGCCGGGCAACCATACTTATCCCGCCAATGGTGCAGCTTGTAATCTTTGGATATGCAGCCACATTTGACCTTAATCACATTAAGTACGCTGTTTTCAATGAGGATCAGGGCAGCCTTTCCAGACAGCTCCTTTCAAGGTTCCAGGGCTCTCCTGCCTTTTCTCTCAAAGCCGCCCTGACAAGCGACCGTGAGATCGCCCCGCTTCTGGACAGCAGGGAGGTGCTTGTTGTGCTGCACACCGGTCCCCGATGTTCAGAAAACATACTTAATGGCAGTGGTTGCAATCTCCAGGTACTTATAGATGGCAGGAACTCCAACACCGCAATGCTGGCACTGAATTATATCCGGGACATTGTAAGCGGCTTCAGTATGGACCTGCAAAGGGAGCATGGCGGCAACCTTCCCCCTGCCCATCTTAACGTAAGGGCATGGTTTAACCCGAACCTGGAGAGCCAGTGGTTCATAGTGCCAGGCATTGTTGCCATGCTGGGGCTTGTGGTAACCCTGGTGGTGGTCTGTCTTTCTGTTGCAAAGGAACATGAGGCAGGCACATTTGATCAGCTCCTGGTAACACCGCTTACGCCCCTTGATATCCTGCTTGGAAAGACCATCCCGGGATTTATGGTTGGAATGTTTGAAGGCTCTGTTATTATACTGCTTGCAGTGGTATGGTTTCGTGTCCCCCTGAACGGGAGCCTTTTAATCCTTTATACCGGGCTTGCCATCTACTGCCTCTCTGCGGTTGGGGTGGGGCTGATGATCTCATCCATGTCCACTACCCAGCAGCAGGCACTCCTGGGAGGGTTCATCTTCCTTGTGCCTGCAGTTACACTTTCAGGGTTTGCAACCCCCATAGACAACATGCCGCCATTCATGCAGTATATCACCCTGCTTGACCCCATGCGTTACTTCCTGATTATCGTAAGGCGTGTTTTTCTTGAAGGTGCCGGTTTTGAACTGCTGTGGCCCCAGTTCTGGCCCATGATGATTATTGCCGGGGTTACGCTTACGGTTTCGGCCTGGTTCTTCAGGCACAAGATGTACTAAAGAGGCATCTGCATAGCAGGATATCACATCTGCTGCGTTGTCGAAGAAGGGCGGTTACGTTTTTGGCAAATTCTTTCGTAACTATTCAGCGCTTTATTGAATGAGGTTGGTAAATGGCCTTGTTTTTCCGTTCCAGAGAACAATTTCTTGTTTTTCTAAGGCTCGCTACGCCAAAATCGCGAAACTCGCTGGTGCCTCGCTCAGCGAGAGGCGATTTTATGGCTGCGCTTCGCCAAGAA